>CBINJL010000001.1:0-26855 GCA_966250925.1 uncultured Opitutus sp.
GGGTTCCACCAATACACGTCCGTGAGCGCAACGGCGTGAGGCGTATCGGTGGTGGGCGACGGGTAGTTCACGTTGCCCGGATCAATGGAGGCGGGCAGGGTCGGCGCATACCAATACGTGCCGCTCTGACCGGCGGAGCTCCAATTGGTCACAGTGCCGAAACGATTGCTGCTGAGATCGAAACCGTTGAGATTACCCAGGCCGTCGCCGATGAAGGCGTAGACCGGCACGAACTCGGGATTCCCCGCCACGGTGGCGACATCGAGCATGGTGACCGTGACCGGAACGGAGGGGCGATAATGCAGGTCCGCAGCGGTCGGCTGGACCCAGTTGAAGGTGTAGTTCGCGGCGGCGCGCCACGCTGGTGAAGTGCGCACGCCAGTGATCACCGGACCGGTGAGCCGGGTGCCGTCGCCGAGATCGCGGTTCACCACCAGGTTGAATTCCGGCGCCACGGTGAAGTTCTGCGTGGTGGTCTGGTGGAGGTCGCTCGGCCGGACACCGTTGAAGGTGAAAACCAACCGCCCTTGATTGAGCGTGTAGCTGCCGGCGGCTGGGGAGAACAGGCCGGTGTCGCCGACGTAGTAGCCGAGTTGGTTGTCGGCCAGACCGTTGGTTCCGGTCGTGATGCGGCTGGTGCCGGTGTAATTGCGCAACGCCTGCGACAGATCGAAACCCTGCACCGAGACAGTCACGGCGCGCGGGGTCACAGTGTAGGTGCCGGGTGTGACCGAATTGAGGACGTAGTTGGAGTTCAACAACTCGGCCACCACCGGATACTCGTAGGTCCAGGGGCGGTAGTCGGCGATGGCGTAGTCATACTGTTCCACCGGCGAGTCGCTGAAATTATAAGGCGTAACGAACTCGGGTTGGTCGAGGCGGCCGTTGATGTAGTGCAACGCCACCACGTCCTCCCAAGTGTCGCCGTTGACGAGACCGGCGACGGTGGCCGAGGGCGTGCCCTCCGAGGCGTAGACCATCGAAAACGCATTTCCACTCACATCGAGAAACGCGGGCGTGATCTCGAGCAGTCCGGGATTGATCGCGCCGATGATGTAGTTGGACGAAAGCAGGGTGGCGTTGGGCGAGATGACGTAGCGGCCGACATCGGTGCCGGCGGTGGCGGCCGTGGTCGGAGCGAAACGGATCACATCTCCGGCCGTGTCGCCATTGACCAGACCGGTCACGCTGGTGCCAAAATTCGGATTGGCCGCGCCATAGGTGCGGGAGGCGTTGTTGGCGGAGACGGTGAGACGGGCGGGGGCGATGGTCAGCGTGCCGTCGACGTAGGACACGGCGTAGTAGGCCGGAGCGGAGGCGCCGTAGGGAGTAATTGAATACGTGCCGGCGTTGGCGCCGATCGTGGCGGTGGTGGCAAACCGCAGGCCGGTGACGGCGCTGCCGGTGTCGCCGTTGATGAAGCCGGCATAGCTGGCCGAAAACGCGGGCAGGGCGCCGAAACCGTAGGTCAGGTTGGCGTCGTTGGCGGTGATGACGAGGGCATTGGGTTGCCCTACGGTCAGGATGCCGGGATTAAACGTGATGGCGTAGTTGCCGGCGGAAAGTGTGCCGGAGTTGGCGATGGTGTAGGTGCCGGGAGCGGCGTCGATGCCTGCGGTCACGGCGAGGTTGAGGCCGGATACGACCGCAGTGGTGTCGCCATTGACCAGTCCTGCGAAGCTCGCGGTGAGCGCGGGATTGGCGAAACCGTAACCGCGACTGATCGCGTCGGCGGAAACGGTCAAGGGCGCGCGCGTGACCGTGAGTGTGCCGTCGGTCACCGTGCCCAGCGTGTAGTTGGCGGTGAGCAGGTTCGGGTTCGGTGCGATGGTGTAGGTGCCGACGTTTGATCCGGCGGTGGCGGTGGTGGTCGGGGCAAACGTCACCACCTGGGCGAGCGTGTCGCCATTGACCAGGCCGGTCGCGGTGGTGGTGAACGCCGGCAGTGCGGCGCCGTAAACCTTGGAGGCGTCGAGCGCGGCGACATTGAGCGCGGCGGGATTGACCGTCAGCGTGCCGGACACGTAGTCGACGATGTAGTTGCTCGGAGCGGAGGCGCCGTAGGGAGTGATTGAATACGTGCCGACGTTGGCGCCGAGGGCGGCGTTGGTGAAGAACTGCAGGCCGGTGACGTTGGCGCTGGTGTCGCCATTGACGAAGCCGGCGTAGCTGGCGGAAAACGCCGGCAGGGCGGTGAAGCCGTAGGTGGCGGCGTCGTCGAGGGCGGTGATGGTGAGCGGATCGGGCGCGCCGACGGTGAGCGTGCCAGGCACGAACGAGATCGTGTAGTTGGCGGCGCTGAGCGTGCCGGAGTTGGTGATGGCGTAACTGCCGGCTCCGGAGCCGAGCGTGGCGGGGGTGACAAGGTTGAGACCGGAAACGGCGGCGTCGGTGTCGGCGTTGACCAGACCACTGAAGGTCGCGGTGAGAGTGGGGTTGGCCGAACCGTAGGCGCGGGAAAGGTTGTTGGCGCTGATCAGCAACGGCGCCCGGTTCACGGTGAAGGTGCCGGGCTGGTAGGAGACGACGTAATTGCTCGGAGCGGAGGCGCCGTAGGGAGTGATTGAATACGTGCCGACATTGGCGCCGATCGCGGCGTTGGTGAAGAACTGCAGGCCGGTGACGTTGGCGCTGGTGTCGCCGTTGACGAAGCCGGCGTAGCTGGCCGAGAACGCCGGCAAGGCGGTGAAGCCGTAGGTGGTGGTGGCGTCGAGGGCGGTGATGGTGAGCGGATCGGGCGCGCCGACGGTGAGCGTGCCGGGCACGAACGAGATCGTGTAATTGGCCGCGCCGAGCGTGCCGGAGTTGGTGATGGCGTAGCCGCCGGCGTCGGAGACGGGCGTGGCGGGGGTGACAAGGTTGAGGCCGGTGACGGCGGAAGCGGTGTCGCCATTGACCAGACCGCTGAAGGTCGCGGTGAGAGCGGGATTGTCCGCCCCATAGGCGCGCGAAAGGTTGTTGGCGCTGATGGTGAGCGCGGCGGGATTCACCGTCAGCGTGCCGTCGTGGTAAACGATATTGTAGGTCGCCGGAGCGGTGGCCCCGTAGGGCGTGATTGAATACGTGCCGACGTTGGCGCCGAGAGTAGCGGTGGTGGAGAACTGCAGATTGTCGACGACGCTGCTGGTGTCGCCGTTGATGAAGCCCGCGTAGCTGGCGGAGAAGGTCGGGAAGGTGGAAAAGCCGTAGATGGCGCTGGCGTCGTTGGCCGTGATGTCGAGGGTGACGGGCACAAAGATCGCCTTGTAATAAAGACCACCCGCGAGCGCGTCGGCGTCGCCGAAATACTGGTTCTCGGTGCCGACAGCCGCAGGGGCGAAGGTGTCGAGCGAGGTTTGGGCGGGATTTACGGCGAAAAGACGCACGAGTGCGTTGTTGCCGCCGGAGAAGGCATCGACCATCGGGTCGGGATTGTAGCTGGCGCCGGAGAGCAATTGAGTGCCGCTCAATGTGAGCGTGCCGCCGCCGGTGGCGGGTTCGGTGGCCTGGGCGTTGTCGGCGACGAGCGTAATGGGTCCCGTGCTCGTCACGCTGGTGCCCGTGAGGGCAAGATCCTCGCCGGCCACGAAGGCGAGCCCGGTGGCGGCGGCGATGGTCACGGGGTCGCCACCCGAAGAGAGGTTGCGCCCGGCGGTGTAGGAAACCGTGCCGACCGTGGCGGTGCCGACGCCGGGGCCGACGATGCCGGCGCCCAATGTCGTATTGCCCACGCGGATACGGGTGGTGTCGCCCAGCGAAAGGATGTCACGGGTGGCGGTGAACGACGCGTCGGCCGAGACATTGCCCCCGATTCCGCCTGCGGCGGCGTCGACCAATGCGTTGAAGTGGAGAGTGCCGTCGAGCGCGATGTCCTGGCCGGTGAAGGCGGCCTGACCAATGGCGACGTCGCCTCCGTTGGCGCCCTCGGTTTGGGCGATGATTTGCCGGGTTCCGTTCAGCGTGAGCGTTCCACCGGCATCGACGGAGAGTCCGCCGAGGGTGATGTCGCCCGCCTGTCCGTTGGTGGAGGAGCTGCGACCGGAGTAAATCAATTCACCCACGGTCGCATTGCCTCCGGCCGTCACGGTAATCGTCTCCCAGTTGAGTGCGCCGGAAGCGGCGGCGGTCGTGGTGGTGGAATCGGCGAAGAAGCGCAGCGAGCTGGCGGAAAAATCCCGGCCGGCGTCGAGGGTGATGCTGCCGACGGACGCGACGGCGGCGCGGGCCTTGACGTTGAAGTGCAGGCCGCCGGTGAGCGTGATGTCGCGGCCGGCTTCGAAAGTGAAGTTGCCGAGACCGGGGCCAAAGGTCGAAACGCCCGCCACGATCTTTTCGTTGTAGAAGCTGAGCGTGCTTTGCAGGACGATGTCGTTGGTCGCCTCCAGCGTGAGGTTGTGGATCGCGTTGATAGGCAGCACGCCGTATCCGGAAACTCCTGACGGCGGCGTGATCGTGATGTCGCCGGTCCCGCCGGTGGAGTGGGCGGTCGTGATCAGGATATTGCCCATGTTGAGCAGGTTGATGACGGCGTCGGTGTTGAAGGAAAACTGAGGCGCGACGTAGCGCAGCAGTCCGGCCTGGCCGGCGGGGGCGGAGACGTTGCCTCCACTCATGGCGGGCAGGGCCGAAGTGCGGCTGCCGCGTTCGATGGTGCCGCCGTCGCCGCCGGAGGCGCCGGCGCGGGCCTCGGCTCCACCGCCGGAAGTGGTGTTCTCCGACCAGAGGACAACGGTGCCGCCGTTGCCGGTGGCGGAGGTGGCGTTGGCCTGCAGAATGGTGCTGCCGTCGAGCGTGACGTTGCGGGCGTTGGGCACGTCGGCGTCGTTGCCGAGACTGCCACCACCGATGAGGATGGTGCCGCCCTCGCCGTTGAAATTGGCGGCCTTGGCGCGACCGGTGCCGGTGGACGCGATGTCGCCGTCGTCGCTGGTGAGCACGATGCGACCGTCGGGCAGGGCGGCGATGCCGGTGGCCTCGATCACGCCGCCGTTGCTGATGGCGAGGGTGTAGACATTGCCGCCGGCGGCGGTGAGCTGGGCCTGAGCGGCCTCGATCGTGCCGGTGTTGTCGACGCCGGTGTCGGTGGTGGTGCCGGCCGCGACCACGACGCGCAGGCGGTCGTTGCCGGTGGTGCTGAGCAACACCTCGTCGCCGGCGGCGAGCCCGGCGCGACCGTTGGGCGCCTCGATGGTGCCTTCGTTTTTCACCGTGCGGCCGACGAGGATGATGTCGCCGGAATCGGACTTGATGAAGCCGAGATTTTCGACCCCGGCGGTGGATGTGCCCACGAAGTTCATCGCACCGCCGGCGATGAATTCGTTGTTGGTCAGGTTGCGGGTCGAGGCGAGGAAGGTGCCGCCGGTCTGGATGACGCCGTCGGCGCCGACGAGCACGCCGTTGGGGTTGATGAGAAACACGCTGCCGTTGGCGGTGAGTTGGCCGAGGATGCTGCTCGGGTTGCCGCCGGTCACGCGATTGAGCACGGCGCTGGCGCTGTCGGGCTGCGCGAAGTGCACGGACTCGTGTGCGCCGATGGAAAAGTCCGTCCACTCGAGCACCATGCGGGTGTATTCCTGGTTGATGGTGATGTCGTCGCCACTGAAGGTGATGGACGGCGGCACCACGATGGTGCCCTGGGGCATGTTGGTCGCGACCATGGACATGCCGGTCGGATTGGCCGCGAGCGGGAGGGCAGTGGCAAAGGCGCCGGCCATGAGCAGGCGCAGCGAAGGGCGGGAAGCCGGGGAAGGGTTCATCGTCGAAACACGGTTAAAGCGGTGGGCGTGGGCGAGGCGGACGAGTCGAGCGGTCGAAGCAGTTGGAGCATAACAAAAGGGGCGTCGATGCCCAATACTCCCTTCGCAGTAGAGCGTCAGGAGAGGATGGCCTTCTGCGAAGGATGCTGCCTGCATGACGCCGATGTTTTCTGTGCTTCGCATCTGTCTTGCCCTCACCTTCGCCGGTGACGTGGCGACGGCGTGGGCCGGGAGCGAACTCGGTCTGCCGTCGGTGCAGGTTTTCACGCTGCAGGATTATCACGGGCACAATCAAAACTGGGGCGCGGTGCAGGGGCGCGACGGGCTGATGTATTTCGCCAACCGCGGTCGTGTGCTCACCTACGATGGCACGGAATGGGGGAAAATACCGGTGCCGGACGGAGCGTTTCTGCGCGGTTTGGCGCAGGCGGCGGACGGCGCGCTCTACGTCGGCGGAGTCAATCAACTCGGCTGGATTCCGCCGTCCGCTGCGTCGCCGGCCGACGCGCGCGTATTCGAATCGCTGGTCGACCACCTGCCGGAGACGTTGCGCGACTTTCGCGATGTCTGGTCGGTCACGGTTTTGGAAGACAGCGTCTGTTTCGAAACCTCAGACCATCTGCTGTTCTGGCGCGCCGGTGCGTTCGAAGTGGTGCCGGTGGCGGAGGGCGCGCGGGTGCGGGCCGGCCGTAATGAAATCTGGATACGCACCGCGGAAGGCGGACTGGTCGTTCATCGCGGCTTGGAGTCGGAGCGGGTGCTGGAGCCCGGCACCCTGCCAGCGCTGACGCCGGTGTTTGTCGAAGCGTTGCCCGCCGGTGGCTGGCTGCTGGGCTCGCGACATCACGGGCTGTGGCGCGTGGCGGACGGTGTCGCGCGACCCTGGCCGACGGCGGTCGATGCGCTGTTGCGGGAGGAACAATTGCGCAGCGGTCGCGTGCTGGCGGATGGCTCGCTCGCGCTCGGACTGCGGCATGCCGGCATGGTGCTGCTGGCGCAGGATGGGACGCTGCATTGTCGCTTGGATTCCTCCAACGGCCTGCCGAATTCCGTCGCCCGTGCTTTCTATGAGGATCGCGAGGGCGGGCTGTGGGTGTGTCTGGATTCCGGTATGGCGCGCATCGCCTGGCCGGCGCCGGTGACGGTGTTCGATCAGCGCAACGGCATCGACCGTAACGTCGTCGACGGTATCGTGCGTTGGGAGGGTCAACTCTATACCTCCACGCCGCAGGGACTCCTGCGTTTGCAAACCGGAGGCGCGGACGGTGGAAACGCCCGCTTCGTGCCGGTGCACGATGAGCGCACCGGGGTGGCGCTGGCAGGCGCGTTTCGCACGTTTCTTTCAACCGCTGCCGGGCTGCTGGTCGCCGGACCCGATGCCGTGTATCAGATAACTGGTGACACGGCGCGTTCGGTGCAGGCTTTGGCGGCGGCGCCGATGTGTCTCGCCGGATCTGTTCTCCGCCCGGAGCGGGTGTATGTCGGCGAGAGCGACGGCGTGCGGGTCATTTCGGTGGACGCCGCCGGTTGGCATGATCTTGGCCGCATCCCGGGAATCGATGCGGAGGTGCGTTCGCTGCTGGAGGCGGCAGATGGGGCGTTGTGGGTTTCGACCACAGTGCATGGATTTTATCGGGTGACGTTTTCCGACGACACGGTTGCCTCGGCGCAGGTGGAGCGGTTTCCCGGCGGGCAAGGACTGCCGTCGCCGCCGGGATTGGTCTATGTCAACGCTTGGGAAGGGCGGCCGTTGTTCTGCACCGGGGCGGGACTGTTTCGGTTTGATGCCACCGCGCAGCGCTTCACGCCCTTTGATGAAGTGGGGCCGCAATTGGCCGGCAAAGCGATTGAGATTCAGGGCACGCGTCAGCCGGATCATCTTTGGTTGCGGCTGGGTGCGTCGAGTGACGGCGCCGATGCCTGGCGCGAGCGCCGCACGGTGCGGGCGAGCCGCACGGGCGAGTGGGCGACGTTGCCCTACATCGTCACCGCGATGTCCGGCGACGGTTACATCTTTCATGAAGAAACGTCGACGGCCGGCAATGTGTTGTGGATCGGCGGCAGCGAGCAGGTGCTGCGCGTCGATGTTGATCGGGCGTTGCAGCCACACACCCTGGCGGCACCGCGACTGCAGGCGGAAGGCGTGGCGTCCGGCACGACGCTTTCCTACGCGCGCAACACGGTGAACTTCACCTACGCCGCGCCGGCGTTTCGTCAGGACGCGTTGCTGCGTTATCAAACGCGATTGATTGGATTTGAAACGGAGCCGTCGCCGTGGAGTGAAGCCTGGCAACGCACGTTCACCAACTTGCCCGAAGGGCGTTACACGTTTGAAGTGCGGGCGCAGGACAGCGATGGCGTGGTGAGTCCGCCGGCGCGACTCGGCTTCGCGATCTCGCCGCCGTGGTGGCGCACGCTTTGGGCATACTTGGGTTACGTCGTGCTGGCGCTGGCGGGAATCAGCGGATCGGTGCGCTGGAGGGCGGGCGCCCTACGGCGACGCAACGAACAATTGGAGCAGACCGTGGCCGCGCGCACGGCCGCGTTGCGCGCAAGCGAGGAGCATTTGCGCCAGGCCCGCGATGCGGCGGAAACCGCCAGTCGGGCGAAGAGCGCATTCCTCGCCAACATGAGTCACGAATTGCGCACGCCGCTCAACGCCGTGCTCGGCTACGCCCGCATGTTGCGTGAAGACCGGACACTCGGCGACGTGCATCGGCAGCGGGCCGGCGTGATCGACGAGAGCGGCAGCCATCTTTTGCAGGTGATCAATGACGTGCTCGATTTGTCGAAGATCGAGGCCGGCAAACTCAGTCTGCAGCCCGAGCCGTGCGACCTGCTGGCGTTGTTGGAAAATGTGGCGACCACTTTTCGGGCGTTGGCATTTGAGCGCGGTCTGGCCTTTGAAACCCGCTTCGGCGCGGACCTCCCGGCGGCGGTGCGGGTGGATGGGCAGCGTCTGCGGCAGGTGTTGTTCAATTTGCTCGGCAACGCGGTGAAATTTACCGAGCGCGGCAGCGTTACACTGACGGTGTGCCGGACCGGCGACGCACTGCGTTTCACGGTGGAAGACACGGGGCCCGGCATCGCGGAGGAGCAGCGTCTCGCCATTTTCATGCCGTTTTATCAGACGCCGGATGCCGAACGCAGCAGTCAGGGCACGGGCTTGGGGCTGACCATTTGCCAACGCATCGTGGCGCTCATGGGCGGTGCGTTGCAGGTGGAAAGCCAGCTCGGCCACGGCAGTCGTTTCTGGTTCGATGCGGTGTTGCCGGAAGTCGCGCCGGTGGCGACGGCGGTGCGGCCGCAGACCGTGACCGGATACGCCGGCCGTCGTCGTCGGCTGCTGGTGGTCGATGATGAGGAGGTCAACCGCGGGGTGTTGCGCGGCCTGCTCGAACCGCTGGGCTTCGAGGTTGCTGAAGCCGCCGGCGGCGAGGCCTGCATCGCCGGTTGCCGCGAGACCCGGCCCGACGCGGTGCTGCTCGATCTGCGCATGCCCGGTATCAACGGATTTGATACGGCCCGCCGTCTGCGCGAGCTTCCCGGCGGGAGCGCCCTCGTCATCATCGCCGTCTCGGCCAGCGTGTTTGAAGAGAATCGGCAGGATGCGATCGACGCCGGTTGCGATGATTTCCTGCCCAAGCCCATTCAACTCGAACGCACGCTGGCGACTCTGCAACGGTTGTTGAATCTGGAGTGGATTCAGGCGCCGACGGGGTCGGTGCCGCCGTTTGTGGAAGTGCCCGCGGCCGCGGTTCTGGCCGAGCTGCACCACCTGTCGCTTTCCGGTGAGATCGAGGCCTTGCGTCAGCGACTGACCCGGCTGGCGCAGGACGAGCCGCGTCATGCCGCCTTCGCCCAGGCGCTGGACGGACTTGCCGGCCGCTTCCAGATGAAGCGTATCCGGGATATCATTACATCCCATCAGAATTCCTCATCGTGAAATCCTTGTTATCCGCCCACGCGGGCAGCCGCATTCTCATCGTCGACGATCTTCCGGCCAATCTCTCCGTGCTGCGTGAACTGCTGATCGATGCCGGCTTCCGCGTCTTCGTGGCGGAAAGCGGGGCGAGCGCGCTGGAGCAGGCGCCGTTTGCGCGGCCGGATCTGATCCTCATCGACGTGATGATGCCGGGCATGGACGGTTTCGAAGCCTGTCGGCGGCTGAAGGCGCTGCCGGACCTGGCCGATGTGCCGCTGTTCTTCATGACCGCGCTGAACGAGACGGCGGACAAACTGCGCGGCTTTGAGGCCGGCGCGGTCGACTACATCGCGAAACCGTTTCACCCCCAGGAAGTGTTGGCGCGGATCGCCACGCATCTGGAGATTCGTTCGCTGCATCGGGCGCTGGCGGTGAAGAATGCCGAACTCGAAGATCAGAACGAGCGGTTGGACCAGCAGGTGCAGTTGCGCCTCCAGGCCGAAAAGGCGTGGGCCCGGCTGTTCGATCGCGCTATCCTCATCGTGGATGGGGCAGGCCGCGTGCAGTTTTCGACCGCGGCGGCGAATGCCTTGCTGGGCAGCCGGTTTCCCGGGCGGCCGACGGACTGCCTGCCTGAAGCGCTGGCGACTGCGGAAGGCCTTGTCGGGGATTTACGGATACAGGTTGCGGGACGGGCCGACGACGGTCTGCGGTTGCTGGTGTTGGAGGAGAATCGCGAACTCGGACCGGAGGCGCTGCATCCGTTGGGACTGACGCCGCGCGAATCCGAGGTGCTGTTTTGGATCGTGCAGGGTAAGACCAGTCCGGAAATCGCGATCATCCTCGAATCGAACGTGCACACGGTGAAGAAACACGTGCAGAACCTGCTGCCCAAACTCGGCGTGGAAAACCGCATCGCCGCGGCGATGAAGGCAGCGGAGTTTATGGGCAATGGCGGTCCGCCGCGCGCGGAGTAGCGTGAGAGTGTTGGGCTTACCGGACTCGTTTCATTTTCTCTGTGTCCTTTGCCTGCTTTGCGAAATAATACCTGAATTCCGAGCGTGCGGGGTGCTTTGTGGACCTGCGCGGGAGCGCAGGGATTGGAGGTGTTGTCCGCACGGCAAAGTCCCGCTGCTCCCGCAGCGGGCTACTCTGCACCCCTTGCGCTACGGGATCTCAGCCTTCCGGTTGTGCCGGCTCGTTTCGTGGTTTGAGCGATTGGAGGTAGGCGAGCAGGTCGCGCAGTTCCGTTTTGCTCAGGAGCAATCCCATCGGCGGCATGGCGGAAAGCTCGGGCGTGCGCTCGGCGATGTCGGCGCGGGCAATGGTTTCCCGGGAATTATCAGCCAGGATCAACGTGGTTTGCGTATCGGTTTCGCTGAGAAGATTCCCGCCAATGGACGAACCGTCCTTCAGCGTGACCGTGGTCATGCCGAAACCGGCGGCGACGGTCGCGCCGGGATCGACCATCGCTTCAAGCAGGTAGCGCGGGGTCTTGGCGCCGATGCCGCCGAGCTTGGGACCGACGTTGCTGCCGGCGCCGGAAACGCGGTGGCAGAGTGTGCACTGCGCGGCGACCGAAGTGGTGAAGACTTCGCGGCCGCGTTCAACGTCGCCGCCATGCAGTGTTTCGATAAACGGTGCCAGCGGATCGGCGGCGGGTTTGGCGGCCTGATACTCGCTGACGATGGCGGTCAGTTCGGCGCTCTCGTTTGCCTGCGCGGCGGCCTCCAAAACGTCGAGAGCGAGTTCCGGCGCGAGCGTGCCCTCGCGCAGTCGTTTGGCCTGGTCAACCAACACGGCGGTGGCCGCGGGCTGTTTGCTTTGCGCGAGAAGGGCGAGACAGAGCTGGGCGTCGGCGTCGCTGCTTTGGGCGAGGATGCCGGCCGCGATCTCGGGCAGGTGTTCAGGTGTGAGCCGGGCAATGACGCGCAGTGCGGTTTGACGCACCGCGGTATGTTGCGAGCCGAGCGCATTGTGAGCGGCGGAGGTTGCCGCAGTGGCGTCCTGCTCGGCGAGTTGGGTCAACGCGGCGGCGGCGATGGGGGTGTCCTGCTGCACGATGACGAGCAGATCGCCGGGCGTCTGGCGCAGCTGATAGGTCGCGGCGGTTTCCCAGGCGAGACGGGCGAGTTCGAAATCGGCCGAGCGGCCCAGCGCGCTCAAGGCATCCGCGACGACCGGCGCGATCGTTGCGGCAGCGACAGGAGCGAGCGGCCGATGGTTGCCTTCGACGGAGTCGAGCACCGGCGGCTCGGGCAAGTCGCGCAACAGCACCAGCGCCTGGCGGCGTAAGGCGGCTGGTTGGGCATCGTCGGCCGCGAGGGCGGCAACGCGGGCGGCTTGCTCGGGCGAGCGCAGACGTTGGGCGGCGCTGAGCGCGCGGCGCAGCGTGCGTTCAAGTTGATCGCCCGGGTGATCGAGCATGGCGGCGAGCGCAGGCAACGCGGCCGGAATCGACGTGTCGTCGTGAATCGCACTGGCGGCTTCTGCCACGACCAGCGGATCGGTGTCGGCGAGAAAACTGGCGACGAGCGGCGAGTGTTGGCGACGCAGGGCGACGATGGCGCCGAGCCGCACGACTGGGCTGGCGGCGGTGGTTTGCGAGGCGAGTGTTTTCGCGGTCGCGCAGCCGGCAAGTCCCATCACGGCGGCGTGGCGATGATAGGCGTCCGCGCCGTCGCGGGCGAGGTAGGCGAGCAGATCGGAAACCGCGTCTTTGTCGTGGAGACGACCGAGCGCGATGGCGGCGAAGAAGCGCGGACGGTCCGCGGCGTCAACCAACAGGGCGCGCAGCGCGGGCAACAGCGCCGCATCGGGGGCCGCGGCTTCGCCGATGATTTTGGCGGTCTGGGTGCGGAGCTCGGCATCGGCATCCTGCAGGAGCGTGTGTAACGAATCCGTGGATACGGAAATGCCCTGGCGCAGCAGTTGCCCGAGTCCCCAGATGGCGTGGCCGCGGGCGAGGCGATCAGCCTGCGTGTCGCCGGCGACGGCGAGCAACGTGGCGCCGTCGCCGCGCCGCACCAATTCGAACTGCGCCTTCATGCGCACGCGTTGATCGGCGTGGGCGAGGTGGGATTGCAGATCGGCGGTGGTAAACGCCTGCCAGTCGGCGGCGATCAACGCGGCGGTTTCGCGGCGCTCCGTGGATTGGGCGGCGTCGGGCACGTCGATGCGCCAGACCGCGCCCTGGTCGTTCATCGGATAGCCGGATGACGCCCAGTCGGTCACGTAGAGCGCGCCGTCAGGGGCGAAGCCGAGACCGACCATGAGCACGCCGCTGGCGGCGGTGTGGTCGTTGACCATGCGAAACGCTGCGCCGTCGGGTTCGGCCTGGAAGGCGTAAAGGTTGCGCGACGGAAAGGTGGTGAGGAAAAAGTAATCACGCCAGGCGGGGGCGAGCGCGGTGCCCGGGTTGAAGGCGAAGCCAGCCGGTCCGTCCTTGTAGGTGCGCAGCGGCGGCGTGATGTAGGCAGGCTGGCCCGGGTGGGCGGGCACGGCCATGCCTTCGGCCATCCAGGGCAGATAGGCCTCGCCGCGGTGTTGCCAGTTGCTGCGCCAGCCGCTGTCGGAACCTTCGGTGAGGTAGACAAAACGTTCCTCCTCGCCGGTGAAGTCGCCGTCGTTGTCGACGCTGAAGAGATTGCCCCAGGCGTCGAAGGCAACCTCCTGGGCGTTGCGCAGGCCGGTCGCAAACAGCTCGAAGCCGGAGCCGTCGAATTCGCACCGCACGATTGCGCCACTGTGTGGGTTGGCAAAAACCTTGCCGTCGGCCGTTTCGACGTGGAGGCCGCGATCGGCCACGGAGGCATAGACACGGCCATCGGGACCGATGGTCACGCCGCTGAAGTTGTGACCGCCGTAACCGATGTGAACGGAGAAGCCATGCGCGAGCACCTTGCGTTCGTCGGGCACGCCGTCGCCGTCGGTGTCGGTGAGACGGAGCAGATCGGGTTCGACGGTGGCGTAGAGATGGCCGTCCCACGCGGCGAGGCCGGCGGCGATGCCGGTGATGAGGGTGTTTTCGGTCGCGTTGAAGTGCGTCGCGACATCGGCCACGCCATCACCATCGGTGTCCTCCAGGCGGGTGATGCGGTCCGACAACAGACTGAGGTCGCGGACGTCGTAGCTGCCGTCGCCGTTGGCGTCCTCGAAGCGTTCGGCGTAGCGGGCGGAGTTTTCCGGCACGAGTTCGCTTTCAAACCACGCCTGTTTTTCCTCGACGGAAGTGAGGCTGAGCTCGGTTGGAATCCATTCCTTGAAACGGCGGATGTCGAGGTCGGCGGCCTGGCGCCGGACCACGGAAGTCGCATAAACGCGGCCCTGCTCGTCGATCGTCACCGCGACGGAGTTTTGCACCATCGGCTCGTGGGCGAAGCGCGTCAGTTCGAGCTGCGGAGGGAGCGCGGCGGCGGCGTTTTCGGCCGCGGGCGCGGCGGAAGCGGTGGAGAGCAGGGTGATCCCGGTGAAACGGGCGACGAGGGAAACGGACATGAATTGAAAATTTGGATACAGGGACGGACGAGCGCGGCGCGTGAATCAGGCGGAGAGTCCGGCGACGATACCGCGCAGGTGGGCGAAGGAGCGCAACATGCCGGGCAGCGGATCGTCGGACTCGATCTCGTATTCGAGATTCACGCAGCCGGCGTAGCCCTGACGCTGGAGCTGCCTGAGGAGCGGCGCAATCGGCAAAACCCCTTCGCCGACGATGCACTGGCTGTCCTTGGCGGTGACGTCCTTGAGGTCCTTCATGTGGATGTCGAACAGGCGCGGGCCGGAGGCTGCGGCCTCGGCCACGATGTCGGCGCCGGCGCGGGCGGAGTGGCCGATGTCGAGGCAGACGCCCATGCGTGGGTCTCTGCCGGCGAGGTGCCGAAGCGCGTCACCGGAAGTTGGATACTCCTGGTCCTCCGGGCCGTGGTTATGAATGGCGATGCGGATATCGTATTCCTGCACGAACCGTTCGAGTCGCGGCAGGGCGGCGACCAGTGGCGAGCACACGATGACAGGCATGCGCGCGGCCTTGGCATATTCGAAATAGGGGCGGATGGCCGCGTCGTTGTCCTCGCGAAACGAAATCGTGCCGCCACCGACGATGGTCAGGCCGGCGGCGGCGTAGCGGGCGCAGGCGGCGGTGATTTCGGCGGCTGAAAGTTCGTAGGGCAGATGAAACGACTTCAGGCAAATCCATGGCGTCTGCAGCGCCTGCATGGCGGCGATGACGGCCTCGACCGGGAGTTTGCGCAGCGAGTAGGACGCGACCCCGAGGCGGAGCGGAGACGCGGTCGGCAGGGCGGCGTGAACGGAGCGAGTCAGGGCCGCGGCGGAGGCGGCGACGGCGGCGGTTTTGAAAAACGCGCGGCGGGACGGAGCGGAAAACGGGGCGGAGCGGGGCATGGGAAAGGAATTGAGAAGACGCCGGGGCAAGGGAAACCGTTTCAGCGCTAGTCCCGTTGAACGGATTTGCCAATGGTTTGATCCGGTATTCCGCAGTCAGCTTTCCCGGACGCGTCCGACGATCCCGGATCAGCGTGCGGGGTTGCCAGTCGAAGTCAGGGAAGCGGCGACATGACGGAAGCTGGCAAGACCGGCCTCGATGTTTTCAATAATCTCTTCCGCGAGGTCGGCCGGTTCGGGCAGGTTGTCGAGGTCGGCGAGGCTGTCGTCTTTGAGCCAGAAGAGGTCGAGGCTGGTTTTGTCGCGCGCGGCCAGCTCCTCGTAGGTGTAACGGCGCCAGCGACCTTCTGGGTTCTTATCGGCGTGCCACGTCTCCTTTCGCTTGTGGCGGTCGGCCGGGTGGTAGCAGGTGATGAAGTCGCGCAGGTCCTCCAGACGGAGCGGCTTCCGCTTCAGCGTGTGGTGGATGTTGGTGCGGTAGTCGTAATACCAGACCTCCTTCGTCGCGACGTCCTTACTGGCGGCGCGGTTGTCGAAGAAGAGCACGTTGGCCTTCATGCCGTTGGCGTAGAAGATGCCCGTCGGCAGGCGCAGGATGGTGTGCAGTTCGGTCGTCTCCAGGAGCTTCCTGCGCACCGTTTCGCCGGCGCCGCCTTCGAAGAGCACGTTGTCGGGCAACACCACCGCGGCACGGCCGGTGGTCCTGAGCATCGAGCGGATGTGCTGCAGGAAGTTGAGCTGTTTGTTGGACGTGGTAGTCCAGAAATCCTGCCGGTTGTAGACGAGGTCTTCCTTCTCCTGCTCACCCTCGGCGTTGGTGAAGGTCATCGAGCTCTTCTTGCCGAAGGGCGGGTTGGCCAACACGTAGTCAAAGGCGAGGCGCTGGGTGGCGTGCCGTCGGACTGGATCCACTTCAACTGTGCATGAGAGTAATCCTTTGTCTGGTCTTCGGCAGTGGTGATGTTCTGGCCCAGGTTTTCCTTCTTGGCTTCAATCACCCCGATCGGCTTTCCGTCGACGAAAAGCACGTAGTCGGCTGGTCCGGTGTCAGTGGTGTATTCGCGGATGGCCTGGCCTGCGCTCTGGCTGAAATTGATCGTGGTCTTGTCCTGCACGGCCCATCCCGACGCCCGAAGCTGCGCGTCGATGGCGTCGCGGGCCTGTTGTTCAGGGTTTTGGTTCGGGGGCATGAGCGGACGCGGAAACGCGGCGAGGCCGGCGGTGAATCCTGGCGGGGCAGAGCGTTAGAAAGAATCGGCTGCGCGGTAAAGCGCGAGAATCGCGGAAAGACCGGAAACGCCTGCCGCAGCTACGCTTTACCGGATCAAGTGATCGTGCCGGGTGGCGTCGGGTCCGGGCGTTCCTGGCGCAGAAACGCGTGCAGGTCGCGGGCGAATTTGTCGCCGATGCCTTCGACGTCGCAAATCGCGGCGGCGCTGGCGGCGCGGAGTTTTTCGATCGTGCCGAAGTGTTCCAGCAACGCGGCGCGGCGGCGCGGGCCGAGGCCGGGAAAATCGTCCAGCACCGACTCGCGGATTTTGCGCGAACGCAGGTCGGCGTTGAAGGTGTTGGCGAAGCGGTGGGCCTCGTCGCGCAGGCGTTGCAGGAGCTGCAGACCGGGATCGGTGAGGCCGAGGTTGAGCGGCGCGCGTTCGTCGGGGAAGATGATCGTCTCGTGTTTTTTCGCCAGGCCGATGAGCGCGGGCGGTTCGAGGTCGAGCGCGAGGAACGCCTTCAACGCGGCGCCGATCTGACCGCGTCCGCCGTCGATCACCACCAGCTCGGGCAGCGGCCGGCCTTCGTCGCGCAGGCGGCGGTAGCGGCGGCCGACGACTTCCTCCATGGCGCGGAAGTCGTCGTTGCCGATGAAGGTCTTGATTTTGAAACGGCGATACTGGGCCTTGTCGGGCCGGCCGTCGGTGAAGTGGACCATCGAGGCGACGACGAACGTGCCGCTGATGTGCGAGATGTCGAAGCACTCCATGTGCGCGGGCGCGGCGGGCAGGGCGAGGGCGTCGCGCAGGCGGGCGAGCGCTTCGTCGTCGGTGCGGATGACGGGATGGTCGCGTTCGAAGCGCCGCGTTTTTTTCAACGTGCCTTCGAGGGCGAAGACGATGTCGCGCAACTCGGCCGCTTTTTCAAACGCCTGCCGGGCGGCGGCGGCCTGCATCTCCTCACGCAGCGTGGCGAGCCATTCGCGGGATTTGCCGTCGAGAAACGCGCAGGCGACTTCGACGCGTTCGCGATAGTCGTCGGCGCTGAGTTCGTTGGCATGGCCGTAGATTTCCTGACGCACGTCGTCGTAGAGCCGCCAGCGGCCGTCGGGCAGTTGCTGCGGGGTGGCGTCGCCGAGCAGGATGCCGAATTGGCGCCGCATCTGCGCGAGCGTTTTGCGCAACAAGCCACTGTGGGCGAACGGGCCGAAGTAGCGCGCACGGCTGTCCTTGCGCAGGCGGGTGAGGCGAAATCGCGGCAACGCTTCGGTGGGATCGACGCGCACGAGGAGGAAGCGTTTGTCGTCGACGAAGTCGGTGTTGTATTTCGGCTTCCACTGTTTGATCAGGCGGCCTTCGAGCAACAGTGCCTCGGGCTCGGACTTCACCTCGATCGTCTCGAAATCCGCGATCATGTCGACCAGCGCGCGGATCTTGGGCGAGTGCACATGGGCGCGCGACGGGGTGAAATACGAGGCCACCCGTTTGCGCAACGCCTTGGCCTTGCCCACGTAGATGATGCGGCCGAGGCGATCCTTCATGAGATAGACGCCCGGCTTTTCGGGAAGCTGGCGGACTTTCTCCTTCAGGTTGGCGGTGACACTCATGCGGGAATCGGGGAGCGGGATATGGATGCGGGAGGCGCGGGCAAAAAATCGAATTGCGGTGGGCGCTGGAAAATCGGCCAGTTTAACCTACTTTGGCTCGCTGCAAATGGTTTCTCCAACTCCAGCCGACAACGCTATCGCCACCGCCGACCCACGTTCCGCCCCTGCGTTCGAACTCATCACCCTCGGTGAGGAGCTGCTGCTCGGACTCACGGCCAACAGTCTGCTGACGTTCGTCGGCGCCGAGTTGCGCAAACGTGGCGTGAAACTCCGGCGCAACGTCACCATCTGCGACGATGTGGACGCCATCGCGGCGCAGTTTCGCGAGAGCTGGGGGCGCGCCCAGGTCGTCATCACCACGGGTGGGCTCGGTCCGACCTGCGACGATCGCACTCGCGAAGTGATTGCCCGGGAGCTCGGCCAGGAACTGGTCTTCGACGAGGCCATCGAGGCGGCGATCTGCGAACGCTTCCGGATGTTTGGCCGGCCGATGACGGAAAACAACCGCAAGCAGGCGTATCGGTTCCAGGACGGCGATGTGTTGCCCAATGCTCACGGCACGGCACCGGGGTTGTGGTTTGCGGCTGAGGGCAAAGTGCTGGTCATGCTGCCGGGGCCGCCCAACGAGCTGCAGCCGATGTTTATCGAACAAGTCGTGCCGCGGCTGACCGCGCTGGGCCTGCTCGCTGACGGCGAAACCTACGTGCAGATTCGCACCGCAGGCATCGGCGAGTCGGCGCTCGAAACGCGGCTGCAAGCGATCTTCGACCTGCATCCGGGCAAGCTCAGCATCGCGTTTTGCGCGCATCAGGGGCAGGTGGATTGCCGCTTGAGTGCGGCCCGGGCCGATGTGAGTCGGGCGGAATTGCAGGCGATCGCCGCGGCCTGTGCGGAGTTGTTGGGCGACAACTTCATGGGTTTTGGCCACGACTCGCTGGCGCGCATTTGCGCCGATCTGCTGCGGCTCGGCGAACACACCCTGGCGGTGGCCGAGACCGCGACCGGCGGTATGTTGGCGAGCAGCTTCACCCATCTCGCGGGCGCGGCGAAATTTTTTGCCGGCGGCTCGGTCTGCTACTCCAACCAGGCCAAAATGCAGCTTCTTGATGTGCCGGAGGAAATTCTCATTCAGCACGGCGCGGTCAGTGCGGAAAACGCCGTCGCCATGGCGGCGGGCGCGGCCGAAAAACTCGGCGCCGACTACGGGCTCGCCATCACCGGGTTCGCGGGCTGTTGCGGCGGGTGCAACGAGAACCCGGTCGGCACGATGTATCTCGCGCTCTACACGCCGGCCGGCGTGTGGTCGAAGCGCGTCAGTTACCCGGGCGCACGGGCGGCCGTGAACCGACGCGCGGTCAACGCCGCCCTCGACTGGCTGCGCCGCGAATTGCTCAAGTCCAGCCGGCGTCCGGTCATCCGCGGCGGGCGGCTCGATGTGAACGGCTGAATTTTCAGGGTTAAGACTTCGGGGCGGCGCGTCGAAATACATCCGGTTGCCCACCCTCGAAATCACCTCCGAAATCCTGTTGGCGGCGGCCCGTCGGTTGCCGTCGTCGCCGCGCGTGTTTGGCGCGTTGGAGTCGGCGTTGCGCAATCCCGACGTGGCGATCGACGCGGTGGTGACGATTGTGCGGGTCGACCCGAGTCTGGCCGTGCGGGTGATCAAGGCGGCCAACAGTCCCATCTTTCGGCGCGGCGAAGCGGTGGAAAGTCTCGACCTCGCCATCGGTCGCATCGGCCTGCGCGAAATCCATCGGCTGGTCGGCGCCGCGGTGGCCGATCACCTTTTCGCCACCGGCTTGCCGTTGTATCGAATAAGTGGAGACGACCTGTGGATGAACGCGATGGTGACGGCGCTGGCCGCGGAACAACTCGCGGTGACGGCGGGGCGCGATCGGCGTGAAGCCTACACGCTCGGCCTGCTGCGCAACGCCGGCCGCATGCTGTTGCAACGTCTCGGCCAGGAAGCGGCGCTGCCGCCGACCTCGGGCGCGAAACCCGACGCGGCCGAAACGTGGGCGTGGGAGCGCGCCACCTTTGGCCGCACCGCCGATGAAGTCGGCGCGCAGTTGCTGGAATTGTGGGAATTCGCGGCGTCGACGGTGCAGGGCCTGCGTCATGCCGGCACGCCGGAGAATGCAATCGGGCGTTGGGAGCCCGCGCTGCTGCACGTGGCCGGCTGGATGACCCACGTGCTGGGCTACGAATTGACGATCGAAACCGGAGCGTGGACGCTCAATGAAGCGATCTTGCAACAGGCAGGCTTGGACAAGGAGCAGGTCGAGGCGGCGATCGTGCCGACCAAGGAAGCGGTCAAGCGCACGCTGGAAATGATCGTGCGCTGAAGTGCGCAGATCCGCCGCGGTTCAGCCCATCAGATTGCGCAGCGCGGCGAGATACTTCTCGCGGGTGCGGGCGATGGTCTCGGCGGGCAGGCTCGGGGCGGGCGGAGTTTTGTCCCACGCCACGGCCTCGAGATGATCGCGCACGAACTGCTTGTCATAGCTCGGCGGCGAACAATCGACCCGATACTCGTCGGCCGGCCAATAGCGCGAGGAATCGGGCGTGAGCACCTCGTCGATCAGGACCAGGTTGCCGGCCGCGTCGGTGCCGAATTCGAATTTGGTGTCGGCCAGAATCATGCCGGCCGCGCGGGCGGTGTCATGCCCGCGCTGATACAACGCGAGGCTGATCGCCTTGACCTGTTCGTAAAGCGCGGCGCCGACGGCGGCGGCGCCCTGGGCATCGTCAATCGGCTCGTCGTGTTCACCCTTGGGGGCCTTGGTGGTCGGGGTGAAGAGGGGAGTGGGCAGGCGATCGGCCTGACGCAGACCGGCGGGCAGGACGTGACCGCAAACCTGGCCGGATTTTTGATAGGAAGACCAGCCGCTGCCGACGAGATAGCCGCGCACGACGCACTCGATGGTGAGCGGCTTGAGTTTGCGCACGATCATGGAGCGCAGTTGCAGGTCGCGGTCGGTGATCCCTCGGCGGGCGAATTCGGCCGCTTGGTCGGGCAGGAGGTGGTTTGAAATCAAATCGTTGGTGCGATCGAACCACCACAGGCTGAGTTGGTTGAGCAGGATGCCCTTGCCCGGGATGCCATCCGGCAGGATTACATCGAAGGCCGAGAGCCGGTCGGTCGCGACGAGCAGGAGGGCGTCGCCGAGGTCGAAGATCTCGCGCACCTTGCCGGAGGCGAGCAGCGGGAAGGGCAGCCCGGTGACGGACGTGCGGGCGGAAGCGGGCAGGGCGGCGGCGATTTCGGCAGCGGTCATGACGGAAAAAGAAGGATCAGTAGCGTGGTGGGGCGGGAAGAAACGCGAGCGTTAAGGCGCCGCGGAAATAAAAAGGACTGAAAAAGTCGAAAAATTTCCCTTGCGCAGGCGGCGGGTCCACCTACGTTCCGCCCTCCCGTGCTCCACGTCCCTATCGTCTAGCCCGGTCCAGGACACCTCCCTTTCACGGAGGTAACCGGGGTTCGAATCCCCGTGGGGACGCCATTTTAGTCAGTCACGAAAGTGACTGAGGTTTCGGGGCCGAGTTGCCAGTTGACGTGGCAACTCCCGCATGAACCACACAACGTTTGACGTCAGCCGCTTCCAAAATGCCAGCGGCTCTACGGCATGGCGAGTCACCGGTTGGCTGCATGGCCAACGCGTTCGGAAAAACTTCAAGTCGCACGAAGAGGCCTCAGCAGAGAAAGCGTCTCTCGAAATCAAGGCGTTCCAAGCCACCTCGGGCCTGCGCAGTATCGCAACGCCGCTTACGGATGAGCAGGTGCGCGAAGCAGAGGCAGCTTTCCGGCGTCTCGCGAACAAGCCCCGCCCCCTCACGTTCTACCTCGATTTCGCTTTCGCGAACTACCGCGAACCGGAGAGCCAGAAGCCGCTCGCCGACGCCATCACCGATTACGTCGCGGCCAAAAAGCACGAACGCGAACAGGACCAGATAAGCGTCTGGCTATTTGGCCGCTTTGGCAGGCGCGGTCACCGCACCGATGCTCGGCATGATGAGCTGGCGATTGGGGACCAAAATATCCGCGGTGCTTCCTTCCTGTTTGGCACGGTATGGAAACAAGCACGTTGTTTGTTTCCGATAAATGGAAGAATCGGGAATAACATGATCGCCTGTTTCCGCTCGTGATCGAGTGCGACGCAGGCAGTTGCGTTTCGCCACTTGGCGGCAATTTACCTGTCGGAACCTTACTAAATAAATCGGCTCTTACTGGATAGTAAGAACATTGAATCCAGTAAAATTATTGATCTTTCGCTTCAATTGGAGTTCTTACTCAGCGGTAAGGTTATGAAAACCAGTAAGAATTACTCCATTCGCCACGAAGCCGAGCTCGCCTCCGAGTTCGGTGACTTGCTGGCTTCCGACAAGCGTTTGGAGGGTTTTGAGGTCTTTCCTGCTGAGCGTCCGGAAAAGGCAGTGCTGCGGTTGGATGGATCCGAACACGCCTTTGCAATCCGCTATTTGTTGACGCCCACGTCGGAGGACGTTCGGGCTGCGGAGCCCGACGAAAAAGCGAAACCACTCCTGGTTGTTCCGAATCTGACCGATCCTTTGTTGAACGTTTGTCGAGAGCGTCGGGTCAGCGTGATCGACCTCAATGGTCGCTGCTTTTTGCGGGCCTCCCGGCTTCTCATTCAACTGTCCCCTTTGCCTGGGCGGCGGTTCCGGTTCGAGCTGGAACCCCGCAACATCTACGTCGGCAAGAGCGTGCGGATCGTCCGGTCTCTTTTGTCCGAACCGCCCCGGCTTTGGCAGCAGTCGGAACTCGTCGAGCGCACCGGAGCCACCTCGGGATTGGTTTCCAGAATCGTGAATCACCTGTTGCGACAGGGACTCTTGAAAAAGGTCGATGCGCGTCGATTCTTTCCCGCCACCCCCGGGGCGCTTCTGGACGGCTGGGCGAAGGCGGATGACTTTCGACGACGAACTTCAACCGTCACCTTTACGACCCTTGAGCAGAACCCGCTGAGTTTGGCCAAGAGCCTGCGCAACGTTCTTGCCCGCAACGCTCCTCCCTTCGCCTTCACGCAGTGGATCGCTGCCTGGCTGCGCCATCCCTACACCGAGCCGCCGGTGGTTTCACTCTATGTGCCGCACCTCCCTTCGTCAGATCTGTTGAAGGAGCTCGGTCTGCGCCAGGTGAGCGAAGGTGGTCGCGTATGGTTTCACCTCCCGAACGACGAGGGCGTCTTTCGCGAGACCCGCCTCGTCGACAGCCTGCCCTTGGTATCCGACGCTCAGATCTACCTCGATTTGTTGCACACTGGGTTACGTGGTCCTGAGCAGGCGGAGGCCCTGCGGGAGTGGGAAGGGTTTTGCCGGCCATGAAATACGAGACCTACGCTGAATATGACCCGAGAGCGACCTCGCAGACCTTACCGGCGTTTCTTTCGGTATGGTCGGGTCTCGGAACCTATCACGACGACCTCGTGCTGGTCGGCGGATTGGTTCCTCATTTCATCTGCAAGCATCCCGTCGCAACCTCCGCGCTCCCTCGCCCTGCGACGCTCGATGTCGATCTGGGAGTATCCCTCGGCGCTTCTGCGGGCCAGTATGGAACCCTGTCAACTGACCTTCGGGCGCAGGGTTTCAAACCGAGCGAACAGCATACCGGTCGATTCCAGAAGACGGCTGATGGGTTCCCGATCTATGTCGATTTTCTGGTGGAAGACGGCGAGGTTCCCCGCGGAACCCGTATGGTCGACGATGTCGTGGCCAACGTAATGCCCGGTGTCGTTCGCGCTTTGGAAACGGCGCGGCGCATCAAGATCGAAGGGATCGATCTTTGGGGCGCTCGTCAGAGCGTGATAGCCCGAGTTTGCGAGATCGGTCCCTTCCTGACGTTCAAACTGCGAGCCTTCCTGCACCGCCAGCAGGGGAAGGATGCCTTTGAAGTGCTCTACTCGGTCCTGCATTACGATGGCGGCACCCCCGCGGCGATCGCGGCATTCACGGCCGAAGCCAAGGCCGGCAACCCGGCGATTCCTGATGCCCGGCGCGCCCTCGAAACCTTGTTTGTTGACGAAGTCGCGCCTGGCCCGATCAAGGCGGCGAACTTCGTTTTCGGGGTGCAGTCAGCCTCGGACTCGGCCGACTCCCGCACTCGCCGACTACAGGTCCAGCAAGACATGGTGACTGCCGCTCAGATCCTGCGTCAGGCACTGCGATAACAGGATGGCTTGGAGGGCAAACGACAGGGGCCACAGAAAAACGGAATCAGGGTAACCGGTTGTTTCCGCCCATGATTGGGTGCGAAGCGAGCACTCGGAATATTGTATTAACCCGAGTTCCGCAGTTGGCGTTAAGATTCGGCCAAATCGATGCCTTCCTGGATTTGTCGGTGATTTTTCAGCTGGCGGGTTTTTTTCTGCCCAAGGTCTGCGGCTTTGAACGACGATGGCCGGGTGATGAAAAATGTTCGTTTAAACTGGGTGGTTCTGGTCCTGGCGGTTTGGGGGGCGGTGTTGCCATCGCGATTGCCAGCTCAGCGGGTCGCGGTCGAGGCCCGGCAGGGGATGGTGGCCTCGGCTCATCGGCTCGCGTCGGAGGCTGGCGTGGAGATCATGCAAAAAGGGGGCAATGCGATCGACGCCGCCGTGGCGACGGGACTGGCGTTGGCGGTGGTTTATCCCGCGGCGGGCAATCTCGGTGGTGGCGGATTCATGGTCATCCATCTCGCCGATGGACGCGACACGGTGATCGATTATCGCGAGACCGCGCCGGCAGCCGCGTTTCGCGACATGTATGTCGGACCGGACGGGAGCCTGCTGAAAAGCACGGGATCGTCCACCGTGGGGTGGCGGGCCGGCGGGGTGCCGGGCACTGTGGCCGGACTGGCGCTGGCGTTGGAAAATTACGGTTCGGGCAACGTGACCTGGGCGGAAGTCTGCGAACCCGCCCGACGACTGGCGGCGGAGGGACATGTCGTTTCCCAGGCAATCGCCCGCAGTCTGCGCGCGCGCGCACAGTTGCTCGGGCAGTTTGAGGAATCCAAACGGATCTATCTGGCCGGTGGCGGGGGGCGAGAGGCGGGCAGTCATTGGGTGCAGGCTGATCTCGGGGAAACGCTGGCGCGCTTGCAACGGGACGGCCCGCGGGAGTTTTATGAAGGCGAGACGGCGCGGCGCATTGCCGCGGCGATGGCGACGCACGGGGGCACGATCACGCTCGATGATCTGCGCGATTACCGGCCGGTCGAACGCGAGCCGCTGCGCGGGAGTTATCGCGGTTACGACATCGTCACGATGCCGCCGCCGAGTTCAGGGGGCGTCGCACTGCTGCAGATGCTGGGCATGCTGGAGTCGTTCGACGTCGGCTCGCTCGGGCATAATTCCGCGGCGAAATATCACCTGTTCGCCGAGGTCATGAAACGCGCCTTTCGCGATCGCGCCGAATACCTCGGCGATCCTGCCTATGTGGAGGTTCCGGTTTCACAACTGCTCGCGCCCGACTACCTGCGCGGACGCATGCGGGACTTCTCGTCGGAGCACACCACGCCTACGGCGGAGATCGCACCGGGGCTGGGGGCTTTCGACGCGGGGGCAATCCTGCCACGTATCGAGAAAATGGAGACAACACACTTCTCGACCGCCGATGCGGCAGGAAATGCCGTGGCCAGCACCTACACGCTCAACGGGAGCTACGGTTCCGGCGTAACGCTCACGGGCACCGGTATTCTGCTCAACAACGAGATGGATGACTTCACCTCTCAGGTCGGCACGCCAAACATGTTCGGACTCCTGCAGGGCGAAGCCAATGCCATCGCGCCGGGCAAACGACCGCTCTCCTCGATGACACCAACACTGGTGTTCAAGGACGGTCGGCTGGTGCTGGTCACGGGGTCGCCCGGAGGACCGACCATCATCAACACGGTTTTGCAGATCATCACCAACACGATCGATTATCGCATGCCGGTGATGGCTGCGGTCGAAGCTCCGCGCGTGCATCATCAGTGGATGCCGGACACGATCGTCTTTGAGGGCTTCGGGATGTCGGAAGACACGCTGCGGCTGCTGGAGCAAGCGGGCCACCGTTTGGAGGAACGACGCGGCCACCAGGGCGACGGCGAAACCATTGCGCTCGATCCCGCGTCGGGACTGCTGTCTGGCGCCGCCGATCCACGCTCTCCTGATTCCGCCGCGGTGGGGTGGTAGCTGTTGGGATATTTCGAATAACACCGTAGCTACGGGTCCTGTCAGCGGGGCGTGCCGCACTGGAATACCGGTCGGTTGCGGAAAAGATTTGAAATCCGGCGCGAGCGGGTCTTCGTGTGCCGCCTCACCTCGTTTGGGCGAGCCCGCGGCGTCGGGCTGAGATTGGAGCACGACCCGCTCCTAGAGCCTTCGAACCTGATGCGTTTAACACCGCCGTAGGGAAAACAGGACTCGTCGCCCAATCATCTTAGATCGTTTTGGCGGAGAGAGCTGAACCCAACCGGTGGCGTTGGGCGCGGAACTTCACAGCTCCCTCCCATGCCATCCTCCACCGATCCCCTTCATTCCGTCGCCGGCGATTCCGCCACGACGACGAATCCAAACGCGACCGCGCCCGACGAATCCGCGCTCGGCGGTCACACGTTGTTCTCGGCTTCGCGCCGGGTTTACATCACCGGTTCGCGCTCCGATCTGCGCGTGCCGATGCGCGAGATCGCGCTCACGCCGACCCGTCTGCCCGACGGCTCCACCGTGCCCAACGAACCGGTGCGCGTCTACGATACCGCCGGGCCGTGGGGCGATCCCGAGTTCGCGGGCAACGCGTCCACCGGGCTGCCGCCGATCCGCGCCGCCTGGATTCGCGAGCGCGGGGATGTCGAGGAAATCGCCGGCCGCGATGTCACGCCCCTCGACGACGGTTATCTTTCCGAACACCACCGCGCCGGCGCCGAGGCCGAGGGCCGTCGCAACGCGATCAAGTATTTCGACCGCGGCTCGCGTCCGATCCTGCGCGCGTTGCCCGG
>CBINJL010000002.1:0-21849 GCA_966250925.1 uncultured Opitutus sp.
GGTGATGCTGCCGATCACCCCGGCGCCGGAACCGATGGGCCTGTGGGTGTGGTGGCGCAAGGGCGACACGGCCTCGGCGCTGCGGGCGTATCGGGAGACGTTGGCCGAGGTGCGGGCCCGGCGGGCGCGTTAAGGCAGGTTTACCGGGAACGGACGAGGACGTCCGTTTTCCGGGTTTGGTGGGGACCGGCGAGGAGGAAGGCGGGCATTATGCAAAAATTTCCGGTTTGGTTCGCTGTTAGCTTTTGTAAACCGTTGGGGAAGTCGTGCTAATGCAATACGGTTTCGCTTGGTCGTTTCCCAACCCGTCCGGTCCATGCTCTTCAATTCGCTGACCTTCGTGGTCTTCTTTGCGTTGGTGCTGTGCCTGCACAGTCTGCCGCTCGCCTGGCGCGCGAAGAAAATCAACCTGCTCATTGCCAGCTACCTCTTTTACGCGGCGTGGAATCCGCCGTTTGTGGTGCTGTTGTGGATCTCCACTCTGATCGATTGGTATGTTGCCCGCGCCATTCATGACGCCACCGGCAAGGCGCGTCGGCGCGGCCTGCTCCTCGTGAGCCTGCTGGTCAATCTCGGCATCCTCGGCTATTTTAAATACGGCACCTTCCTGCTGGAAAACTTCACCGCGCTGATGGCGACGCTGGGCGTAAACTTCACGCCCGCCGCGCCGAGCATCATCCTGCCGGTGGGCATCAGTTTCTATACCTTCCAGACGATGGCCTACTCGCTGGACGTGTATCTGAAGCGGGAAAAACCGGCGGAGTCGTTTCTCGATTTTTCGCTCTTCGTGACGTTCTTCCCGCAGCTGGTGGCGGGACCGATTGTGCGGCCGGCGCACCTCATCCCGCAGTTCGCCGCCCCGAAACGCGCGACCGGTGACATGCTGCGCTGGGGTCTCGCGCTGATGACGCTGGGGCTGTTTGAAAAAGTCGTGATGGCCGACGGCGTTTTTGCACCGGCGGTCGACCTGGTCTACGGCGCCGCCGGCCCGGTGAGTGCGCTCGATGCGTGGTTCGGCACGTTGGCGTTTTCGGGGCAGATCTTCTGCGATTTCGCCGGTTATTCGACAACGGCGATCGGCGCGGCGCTGTGTCTCGGGTTTCACCTGCCCAACAATTTCCGTTTCCCGTATGCGGCCATCGGGTTCTCCGACTTCTGGCGGCGCTGGCACATCTCGTTGTCCACGTGGCTGCGCGACTACCTCTACATTCCGCTGGGCGGCAACCGCAAGGGGACCCGCCGCACCATCATCAATCTCGCGCTCACCATGCTGCTGGGCGGCCTGTGGCACGGTGCAGCCTGGACGTTTGTGGTGTGGGGCGGGCTGCACGGGCTCTATCTCATCATTGAGCGCGTGGTGCGCGGGCCGGTGGACCGGACCCGTGAGCGGGCGATGAGTCTGCCGCGAAAGATCGCGCTCGTGCTCATGACCTATCTGGCGGTGGACATCACCTAGGTGTTCTTCCGCGCGCAGAATTTTGGCTCTGCCTGGGAGATGGTGCAGTCGATGTTGCTGCTCAATGCCGACGGCGCCGCGGTGCTGCCGCAGATCTACCTGCTGCAGGCCGGCATCGGCATCGCGCTGCTGCTGGTGACGCAGTTCCTCATGCGCGACCGCACGCTTGAAGGGGTGGCGGCGAAGACCCCCGGTTGGCTGTTCAGTCTCACGTGGGCCGTTTTGCTCTTCACCCTGATCATCACGCAGGGCGGCGGCAGCTCGTTCATCTACTTCCAGTTTTAATCTCAACCCGGCGCACCGATGGAAATCTTCTCTGATCAAACCGAACGCACCGTGCCGGCCAACGTTTCTCGCGGTGTCTTCCTCGGGATGCTGGCTCTCGCGGCCTTGGCCACCACCGGGTGGGAAACGTGGGCTCGCAGCACGGGGCTTGAGCCCGGCTATTATCACGATGACAACGCGCTGTGGGCGCGCGAGCGACACCGCGCCAGCGAGCTTGATCGCCCGACCGTGATCGTGGGGTCGTCGCGGGTGTTCTTCGACATCGACCTCAACACGTGGGAAGACGTCACCGGCGACCGGCCCATCATGCTGGCGATCGAGGGCACCGACCCCATGCCGTTCCTGCATGACCTCGCGGCCGATCCGGATTTCAACGGCACGGTGCTCGTCGGGGTGACGCCGCCGATCTTTTTCACCGGCTATGCCGAGCGTCAGGGGGTGTTGCGCTATTACCGCGACGAGACGCCCTCACAGCGCTGAAGCAAGCGCATCGACATGCTGCTGGAGCCGCTTTTTGCGTTCCACGGCGCGGGTCAGCGCGATCTGGCGCTGTTCAAACTGCTCAAGCGGATCGAGCTGACCAACCGGCCAGGCGTGGCACCCTTTCACATGGAGATCCGCGACATCGCCGACAGCGATGCCGACCGCAACACGCGCCTGTGAGAGCCGGTCGCGAGCGATCCCGCGCTCAACGCCGCCACGGTGTCGCGTTGGGAGCACATGTTGAAGAGTGCGCCGCCTCCGCCGCCCGACGCGCCGCCCTTTGATCCGGCGGCGTTTCTGGCCGGGGTGCGGCCGGCGGTGGAAAAGATCCGCGCCAAAGGCGGCGACGTGGTGTTCGTCCGTTGTCCGAGTTCGGGCTTCTTTGCCGAGGTCGAGGCGATGGCGTTTCCCAAGGCCGGGTTCTGGGACCATATCGCGCCGGAGTTGGGCGCGTGCACGGTGCATTGGGCCGACAACCCGAGTCTGCAGGGCTGGGTGGTGGCGGAGTGGTCGCACCTGCGGGCCGATTAACGCGAAGGCTTTACCCGCGCGCTCGTGCCGCTGGTCCAAACCGCGTTGCAGACCAGGGCCGCGGTGGTGACGACTCCGGTCGCCCAGGAGGCTGCGCCATGACGGGGTGGGGTTCCGTTCTTCGCAGGATGAGGTAGGGACCAGGTTTACCCGGGGCGTGCATTGGACCGATAGCAACTGGAGTTGCGAGGCCACGGCTAATCAGCGCTCGAAGCGGGAGATTATCGCAACTTGCCGCGCATCAATTCTCGGATTTTATTCCCTACGTCATGAGCGTCGCCGAGCTGGAAAAAGCTTTTGAAGCCCTGTCTGCTGCCGAAAAAGAGCAGTTCAGCGAGTGGTATGAGTCCAAGTTGGCTCAAGGTGGTTTCGACCTTGAAAATGAGCGGGCTTGGCGGGAGGAAATCGACCGGCGCATCGCGGAAATCGAGAGCGGCACCGTGCGCTGCGTCCCGGTCGAAGACGTCTTCGCGGCGTTGCGCAAGCGTTACGGTCGCGACGCGTGAAACCTTGCGTCTTACACCCGCAGGCCAAGGCGGACCTGTTGGCGGCGGTCGAGTATTACGAACGCGAAAGCTGGGCTGCCGCCAGCCGCTTCTCCGCCGAAATGGAAAGGCTGGTTGCGGAAGTGGGTGCGAATCCAGGCGTGTTCCGGCTGTTTCACAATAACACCCGACGCCACTTCGGCCTTCGTTTCCCCTACGCTGTCATCTACCTTGAGCGCCCGCACGAGATTCAGATTCTCGCCTTCGCCCACTTCAAGCGTCGGCCGGGGTATTGGCTGCAGCGCCTGTTGCGCGAACTCGGCTGAGCGCGCCACCGCCTTGTGCGGCTTCATCGTGCGGGTGAGAAAGCGGTGGTCGGCTGAGGCGGGTTTTCGGTGGCAGGGTCAGGCGAGGCGGGTGAGTCGGACTGTAGTTTGGGCGTTCGTGGCGTGGCGGGGGCGGGATCGAATTTGGCGAAGAAGTGCAGGAGGCCGTTGTAATGCAGGCCGAAGTCCGAGATTTCGGAAATGAGAGGATCGCGCGGCGAAGACATGGCGGGCGGGAGGGTTGTGATCAGGAATCGCGATCGTTGTCGGACTGATCGGGTTTGCCAAAACGGCGACGCAGCTCGTGGCGGCAGCGGGCGGTTTCGGTCGAACCATCGTCATCGCAGGAGCCGCGCCGCGAACCGCAGCGTTCGCGGCATCCGCCTCCGCCGGGAAAACCGCCGAAGAGGATTTTGCTCAAGATCAGGAGGCCGAACGCCTGCCAATAGGTGATCGGTTTCACGGGGACGACCTGCTGGAGGACGCCGTTCCAGAGCAATTGCACGAGCCAGGGAAAAAGGGCGATGAACGCGATGACGGCGAGGCCGATGCCGAGGCATTTGAAGGGAGTTGTTTTCATGCGGATATCAAAGGTGAGGCGGGGAAGTTGGCGGGACGGAAAACGCGTCGCGTTCGGCGGCAAGGCGATGGCGCAGGTGAAGCACGGCGTAGCGTTTGCGGGAAAGGAGGGTGTTGAGATTCTCACCGGTCCGGTCGGCGATTTCGCGAAAGCTCAGTTCATCGATTTCGTGCCACACGAAGACGTCGCGCTGCGCGGCCGGCAGCTCCGCCAAGGCCAGTTCAAAGGCCTCCCAGAAACGCTGGCGCTGTTCCTCGTCGCGCGGCGTGTGCTCGTGCCGCAACAGCCAGGCGGCGAGGTCGAGCTCGGCCACGTCGCCGGTGGTGTCGTCCGCCGGCTTGTCGGCCAACGCGTTGAGCGAGGTGGGCGCGGGTTTGCGGTAGTGGTCGACGATGCGGTTGCGCGCCACGCGGAAAAGCCAGGCGCCGATTTGTTCGATGGGACCGGAATTCAGGGCGATGGCCAACTGTCGCCAGACATCCTGCAACACGTCCTCGGCGTCGGCCTCGTTGTCGATCCGGCGCCGGATAAATTGCCGCAGGCGCTGCCCGACACCCGTTATGGCGTCGGCGAAGCGGTTCTGCTGCTGGCGGGTCATCGTCGGTCGAAATGGCTGGACGGCGTCCATTACACTCCGGCTGACGAAACGGTGCGGGAAATATTGCACGAAATCGTTTTAGCCCGCAGCGCGCACAAAAAAGCCGCCCCGAAAACAGGGCGGCTGCGGAAAGGCCAGGAGCCAAGGGGGACCGGTTTCACCCGATCTGTGCGTGGTGGCGAGACAACCAAGTGCGGGCTGAAGCACCGCACTACGCGAACAGGGCGGAGTGCAGGGCTGCAAACCTGTGTCGGCTCAGAACCAAAGCGTGGCTTCGACCAAGTAAGTGCGGGGCGCACCGGGCGTGCCGTGGAAGGTGCCCGGGGTGATCGAGGTGTAGTAATCCTCGTCCGTCAGGTTCTGGCCGGTGACGCCGATGCGGTAGCGATCGGTGGCGTAGCCGAGGCGCGCGCCGAGCAGGGTGTAGGTGTCCTGCTCGAAGGTCGGGTCTTCGGCCTCCGTGTAATAGGTTTTGCCGATGCGGGAAACCTGGGCGCCGACGTAGAACCCGACCGGGCTGCGGTAGTCGATGCGCAGGTGGCCGTCGTGCGAAGGCACGTAGGGCACGCGGTTGTCGTTGTAGGTCGTGCCGGTGAAGGGATCGGTGAAGCCGCGCAGGGTGGCGTCGGTCACGCCGTAGGCGCCGGCGATTTCAAGACCGGCGAGCGGGCGCCAGGCGAGTTCGAGTTCGCCGCCGATCGAGCGGGCGGAATCTGCGTTGATGACCAGATAGTCGTCGGCCGCGGCGCCGGTGGCGAAGGAGCGTTCGATTTGGTAGTCGTCGATGTCGTAATAATAGAGGCGGACGGTGACCGCGAAACGATCGTCGGCGGTGGTATGGGTGATGCCGGTTTCGTAGGCGGTGGTGTATTCGGCGTCGTAGGGCGCGAGGGCGGCGTTACCGGTGAAGGCGGAGAAGCCGCCGGTCTTGTAGCCCATTGCGACGTTGGCAAAGGCGGTGGTGCGATCGGTCAGCGCGTAGCGCAGGTTGAGGTGCGGCAGGATGGCGTCGGACTCATGGGTGGCGGGGGTGACACCGGGGACGGGCACGATTTCGATGCGCTCGCTGTCCATCTCGGTGCGCACGAGGCGCAGGCCGGCGGTGAGGTCGAGGGCATCGGTCAACGCGTAAGTGGCTTCGCCAAAGGCAGCGAGGTCGGTGACGTCGAACTGGTAAGAGGATTCCTCAAACGTCTGGCCGCCGAACGCACGGGTAAAGGAGCCGCGGGTGCGGCCGTCGTTGACGAAGAGACCGGCGCGCCAGGCGACGGCGGCGGATTCGTCGGCAGTGAAGATGATCTCCTCGGAAACGTTGCGCTGTTCGAGAGTGGAGCCGTTACCGAGCTCGGCGAAACCGAAGTCGAGGGTGTTGTAATACGGGCCCATGTCCCAGTTGGAGAAACTGGTGGTGGCGGTGAGGCGGCCGGCGGCGAGATCGATCGCGGCGGTGAGGGCGGCGTTGAAGGTGTCGAGTTCGGTCACGCCTTCGGCGCTGCGTTGCACGGTGTGGTAGGGGCCGAAGAGCGGCACCAGCGGCTGGGCGCCGTCGCGGGCGCGCAGGGCATTAACGAAGAGGGTCAGCTCGGTGACGTCGCTCGGGCGGTAGCGGAGGCGGGTGAGGGCGGTGAGCGTTTCCTGCGGATCGACATCCTGGTTGATGGTCGTGTTGCGCACGTAGCCGTCGCGCTCGCGCCAGGAGGCGGCGACATAGGCATCGGTCTCGCCGCCGGCCGCGGACGCGCCGGTGATGCTGGCGCCGCGGGCACCGTAGTCGCCGCCCGAAACGGTAATCGAGCCGGTGGCTTCGGCGGGGGAGGCGGGCGTGGACAGCAGCAGGATGCCACCGGGGCCGCTGCGGCCGAACCGGGTGCCGGCGCCGGGGCCGCGCAGCAGTTCGGCGCGGGCGAAACCGGTCAGGTCGGACGGAAAAGTGAATCCACTGCCCAGCGGCACGTCATCGAGATAAACGGTGACGGCGGGGGCGCCGAAAATCGGGGTGTTGGTCAGGCCGCGGATGGCAAAGGTGTCGGTAAACGAGCGGGCCTGATTGGAGGCGACGTGGAAGCCTGCGATTTCGGCGGCAAGGGTGGGCAAGGCAAACTCCGCCGGCGTGGTGGTGGCGTCGAGCACGACGTCGGTGGCGGGGCTGGCGTGGGTGGTGGTGAGGCGCGTCGTCACCACCTCGTAGGTGGGGGCCTCGATGATCGGGCCGATCGTCTGCCCGACGACGGGCGCGGCGAAACTGAGGGCGGTGAGGGCGGCGACGGACAGGGTTTTCATGGAATCCGCAGCGGTAGCACGCAGAATTATCCGGCGCAAACCGGGAGTCAGGTCGCCGCGAAAGTGCCGGCAGTTTGCAGCGGTCGGCGACGCCGGCAGGCCGCAGCGTGAGATGCCGCTAAACCCGGCTTCACCCCCAGGTGGCATCCACGGGGTTGTTTCCATCCCCCTTACTGCCTGTCCTTGCGTCCCTTGCGGGCTTTGCGCGCTCCGCGTTAAATGTCGCCGGGAATATAGGTTCAACTGTCCTCGAACTCGACGTTCTGGGCGCGCAGGAACGGGATCAGTTCCTCCTCGCCGAAGTCGGCCAGGATGTGGCCGTGCCAGTCGAGGACGGGGGCGCTGCTCTGGCCGGATTTTTCGCGCATCTCGGCAAAGGCCTTTTCGTCGTCGGTCACGACCCGGTTTCGGTAGGAAAGCCCCTTGGATTCGAGCACGGCCATGGCCTGCTCGCACCACGGGCAGCCGGTCTTGGTGTAGAGAATGGGAATGTCGTCGTGGCTCATGCCTCGCATCGACCGCGATCAGGCAGGAGGGTTCGTGCGTGGGACGATGGCGGGCGAGGCGACCGGGGGTGTCGAAGGGATTGATCCCGGGGGGATTACCTTGATTACTTCCGGATCGGGCAAATGAGCACGGACCAAAAACCACACACTGCGCTGCGTCCCTGGATCTGGGGCGGCGCCCTGCTGGCCTTGGCGGGGCATTGGGAACTGATTCGCCGTTTTGGCACCGTGTTGCCCTATCGCGATCCGTGGCAGCTCACCGGGGTGGAGATTCTGGGACCGTGGGTGGAGGGCACGCTGGGCTGGCGGGATTTTTTTCAGCCGCTCAACGACCACTGGCCCGTGCTCACGCGGCTGTTCAGCTTCGGCCTGGTCCTCATCAACGACCAGTGGAACAACCTGTTGGAAATCACGCTCAACGCCGTGCTGCTGGCGGTGGCGATTGGCGTGCTGCTGGGCGGGCTGTTGCGGGGCCAGACGCGGGCCGCGCGACTGGGATTGGCGCTGTGGGCCGGGCTGGTGTTTGCGTTACCGATCACATGGGAAAATACCCTCTGGGGCATCCAGTCGCTACCGTATTTTCAGATCCTGTTGTCCCTGATTTACCTGCGTGGCGTGGTGGCGGCGCGAGGGCTCGACGGAGGCTGGTGGGTGGCGCAGGCCGCGGGAGTGTTGATGATGTTTTCACAACACTCGGCGGTGCTGGCACCGGTGGCGGTATTGCCGTTTCTGGCCTGGCGCTGGTGGCGCGGTGGCGGTGACCGACGGGCGGATGGCGCCTCACTGGGCGTCGCGGCGGCGTTGGTGGCGGGATTTGTGTTTTTGCTGCCGGAGCTCTCGACCACGGCCAGCCTGCGGGCGGATTCCCTGCCCATGGCGATCGAAGTGGGCCTGCGTCAGCTCGGTTGGCCGTTGGGGCATCCGGCGGGGGCGTTTCTGATTTGGGCGCCCTGGCTGGTGTGGAGCCTGGCGATGATCGGACGCCGGCAGATTTCAGTCGGCGCCGGCTTCGCCCTCGTCGTGGGCCTTTGGGGGGGGGGCCAAGCGGCGGCGATTGGTTATGCGCGCGGCGAAAGCGCGCTGGGCTACGTGTCGCGTTACGGGGATTTTCTGGCCATCGGACTGGTGCTCAACGCGGCCTGCTGGGCGTGGTTGTGGCGGACCTCGGCTCGCCGGACCGGCTGGCGGATTGGATTGCTGGCGCTGGGTTTGGCCTGGCTGGGTTTGGCGAGCGCGGGACTCTGGCACGAATCGGTCACGGGGCACACGGAATACAACCTGAAGCGGAGACCGGCGGAAAACGCCGCCAACCTTCAGCGCGTCGCCGATTACGTCGGCACGAGCGATCCGGCGGTGCTGTCGCTGGAACGCGGAGGCGCGACCCTGTTCACCTATCCGCCGGCGGTGCAGGGTTTGCTGGACCTGCCGAAGTTTCGCGAGTTGCTGCCGCCGGAAACTCGCGTGCCGGAGGCGCGGCCCGATCACGGCCGCCTGGGCTGGGTGCCTGTGCTGGCGCTCTGGCAGCCGGGGCTGCTGGCCGTGCTGGCGATCGGGTTGTTCGTCGTGGGCTGGCGGCGCGGAGCGGTGCACCTGTCGGCCGACCGTGCGATCGCCGACACGGCGGGGTTGCCCGACTGGCGGACGGCCTGCGCAGTGCTGACCGGCGCGGCGCTGGCGCTGGGTGGACTCGTGTTGGCGTGGCCGCAACCGCTGCTGTTTTCCGCCTCGCAACGCTTGGACGCGGCCCTGACCCCGGAGGCGGCGCAGGGGCGCGCGGTGACCGGACTGCGTTTTGCGATGGGCAGTCATCACGACGTCGACACGGCTCGTATGGCGGAAGCGGTGTTGTCCTATCCGCTCGACTGGCGGCGTTTTGCCACCGGCACGGCGCTGGGCGGCGGATGGGACACCCAGGGAACGTTCATCGGCGAATCGTTTACGGTGGAGCGGGATTACCTCGTGCTCATGCACTGTGGGTTTCCGTGTTCCTCGGGCAACGGATTGCGCTGGCGGCTGACGTCACCGGATGGCGCCACTGAAGAGTGGATTGGCTACGGCGGACCCGATCCGGGCGGCGCGTGGAGCGTCTGGACAGTCAATGTCGCCCGACACCGCGACTGGCGGGCGGAGTTGTATGTATTTGATGGCCGTCAGGACGAACGCGGCTGGCTCGGCGTGATGGCGCCGGTGATGACGGACGACGCGGCGTGGGCGGACGGCTGGCTGGCGCGCCTCAACCTCGCCCGCACTGAACCCGCCCACCGCACGCTCGCGCTCATGGCGGCGTTGACTGGCCTGGCGGCGCTGGGCTTCTGGATCGGTTCGCGTCGGCGCAGACCGAAACCGAACGCGCTCGCGCCCCACTCCCGGACGGTGGCGAAGCAGGATCACTCGGCGGTGGTGCGTTGAACCTGTGCCTAGAGGATAAACGCGGGCTGAAGCGGCGCGCTACGGCGGCAAAGCGATTTGGAGAACGAGAACGAGTAAGAGAACGAGAATGAAGGGACGGCGTCGTGCCGGTGCTTCAGCCCGCACTTACGGGGCGGAAGGGAACGCTGCACCCACCAACAAAAAGGCCGCTTCCGGAGAAGCGGCCTTTCATCAAAAACGGATCGCGCGGGCTCAGACGCTGTAGGGCGAGAGCTGGCGCTGGACCTTGACCTTTTCCAATTTGGAGAAAACGGGCAGGCCGTTGTCGTGCGGGACCTTGGTCTCGCCCTGGATGAGCGGGGTGGCGTAGCGCACGAACTGGTAGTTCATCGAAATGCCGTCCTCGTTGATCCACTCCTTCGGCAGCTTCTTCACGCCGTTGGCGATATCGGCCAGCGGGGCGAGGCCGGTTTCGCAGGAATAGTGGTCGGTGTCGCCGCGCAGGAGGGTGACCATCTTGTCGGTGTCGCCGTTGATGGCGGCTTCGACGGCGGCCTGGCCGGCGAGGAACGCTTCATCGGCGTCGGTCTGCGAACCGGTGGTGACGGCGGCGCGCTGCGGGATACCGAGCTTGGCGGTGCGGGCCTTGATGCCGGGCAGGTTGGCTTCGACGAGGCGCTGGAGGAAGTCGGCGGCGCCGCCGAGCTGGGCGTGGCCGAAGGCGTCGGTGGCCTCGGCGGCCGCGACGTAGTTGCCATCGGCATCAACCAGACCTTCGCCGACGACGACGAGGCAGTATTTCTCGCGCTTGAGCACGCGTTGCACGTCGGCGACGAACTTCTCGGCGGAGAAGGCGACTTCGGGCAGGAGGATGATGTGCGGCGCGTCGTGTGGATGGTCGCGGCGCTTGGCGAGGGCGGCGCCGGCGGCGATCCAACCGGCGTTGCGGCCCATCACTTCGAGAATGGAAACGAGGTCGCCCTGGCCCATGGCCTCGTGGTCGCAGGCCATCTGGCGCACGGTGGTGGCGACGTGCTTGATCACGGAGCCGTAGCCGGGGCAGTGGTCGGTGGCGGGCAGGTCGTTGTCGATCGTCTTCGGGATGCCGATGACGCGCAGCGCGTAGCCCTGTTCCTGGGCGAGCTTGGAAATCTTGTCGGCGGTGTCCTGCGAATCGTTGCCGCCGGCGTAGAAGAAGTAGCGGATGTTGTGCGCCTTGAAGACTTCGAGCACGCGCTCGAAATCGGCCTGCTTCTTCAGCTTGTAACGGCAGGTGCCGAGGGCGGCGCCGGGGGTGTGGCGGAGGCCGCGGATGGTCTGCTGTGACTCCGACGCGAGGTCGATGAAGTCTTCGTTGAGGATGCCGAGCACACCATTGAGCGTGCCGTAAATTTCCTCGATGCAGTCATGATTCAGCGCCTCGGCGACGACGCCTTCGATGCTGGCATTGATGACGGCGGTGGGGCCTCCGGATTGGCCCACCAAAACATTACCTACGAGTTCTTCGGCCATGAGTGTGTGTCTTAAAGATCAGGAAAGGGAATCAGGTGTGAGAACGGCGAAACTGGCGGGCGGGCGGAGGGGCTGGCAACCGTATTTTAGAGAACCGGGCCGGAGCTCACGGGGATCGCCTCATTCTCGTTCTATTACTCGTTCTCGTTCTCGAAAGAGTCCCATCCAAGCCGTTCCGCCTGCGGCGGGAGAACGAGAACGAGTAAGAGAACGAGAACGAACAGGTGGGCGGATTCTTCATCTTTCTCTTTCCTCTTTATCTTAATCTTTCTCCTCGCCCGGGTTTTTGCGTCCGTCCGCTCCCACTGCGCTCGGGGAGAAAGAGAAAGATTAAGAGAAAGAAGAAAGATCGGATGCTGTAGCGGTGGGTAGCCCGCTGCGGGAGCAGCGGGACTTTACGGTGCGGACGACACCACCCCTCCCTGCGCTCCCGCGCAGGGCTACAAGCCAGCTTACAACAACTTACCCGGTTTGATGGCGGCGGCGCCCTTTACTTTGCGGGCGGCGGACTGGGCGGCGGCGGCGAAGGCGTCGACCTGCTCCGGCGCGGCGCCGACGAAACGATCGGTGTCGCGCAGGATCGCGCTGATGGTGGCGGCGTCGAGACCGAGGCGTGCATCGGCGGCGAGGCGATCGACCATGGCCGGCTCCGCGCCGTCGCGGATGGCGGCGGCGGCGGCGAGCGCGTGTTCCTTGATCGCGGCGTGGGCGGTTTCGCGGCCGGCACCGGCTTTGACCGCCGCCATCATGATGGTCGTGGTGGCGAGGAAGGGCAGGTTGCGGGCGGACTCGGCGGCGATGACTTTCGGAAACACCGTGAGTTGCGCGAGCACGTTGAGGAGCGTTTCGAGCAGGCCGTCGATGGCGTAGAACGCGTCGGGCAGGGCCACGCGGCGCACGACCGAGCAGGACACGTCGCCTTCGTTCCACTGGTCGCCGGCGAGGGCGCCGGTCATGGTGACATACCCGGACAAAATGGTGGAGAAGCCGCAGATACGCTCGCAGTTGCGCGCGTTCATCTTGTGCGGCATGGCGGAGGAGCCGACCTGGCCTTTTTGGAAACCTTCGGTCAACAGCCCCTGGCCGGCCATGAGGCGCAGGGTGGTGGCAAAACTCGCCGCGGCGGCGCCGATCTGGTGCAGGGCGGACACGACTTCGAAATCGAGCGAGCGCGGATAAACCTGGCCGACCGCGCCGAGCACTTCCCTGAAGCCGAGATGCTTGAGCACGCGGGCTTCGAGGCGCGCGACCTTTTTGGCGTCGCCGCCGAGCAGGGTGAATTGATCGAGCTGGGTGCCAACCGCGCCCTTGAGGCCGCGGGCCGGATAACGGGCGGCAATTTCGTCGAGCCGGGTGTAGGCCGCCAGCAGCTCCTGGCCGAACATGGCGATGCGTTTGCCGAGCGTGGTCGGCTGGGCGGGCACGTTGTGGGTGCGGCCGGTGAGAAGCAGTTTGCGAAATTGTTTGGCGCGTTTGGCGTAGCCGAGGAGCGCGGCGGCGGTCTTCTGGCGCACGATGCCGAGCGACCGCTGGATCTGGAGTTGTTCGACGTTTTCGGTCAGGTCGCGCGAGGTCATGCCGAGGTGAATGGTCTCGCGGCCGGCGAGCCCGTTGAACTCCTCGATGCGCGCCTTCACATCGTGCAACGTCACCCGCTCGCGGGCGTCGATCGCGGCGAGGTCGATGGAGTCCTTGACCTTTTCATAGTCGGCGATGGCGGCGGCCGGGATGGCGACGCCGAGATCGCGCTGGGCCTTCATCACAGCGATCCAGTAATCGCGCTCGATGCCGACGCGGCCGGTGGGCGACCAGATGGCCTTGATGGCGGGCGACGCGTAACGCTCGGCGAGCACGTTGGTGATGGCCGGAGTGGCGGCGGACGAGGCGGGGACTGCGGCGGAGGACTTGGCTTTCGACTTCGACATGGCGGGACCGGCGAGCGTGAAGCGACTGAGTGCCGACTGCCAAACGCAAAAGGCGCTGGTTCGCACGGAGTGGTTTCGGGAAAATATGTGGCCTCGGCTTCAACAGAAACGTCCCAACGCCCAAATCTTGCCAATCGGCCGCGACCCTGTTTTGGTGCGGGCCGTGAGTTCGTCCCCCACCAAGACCAAAACTCCCGCCGAAGTCCGCGCCCGTCGTGCCGAACAGGCCCGTCCTCGTCGACTCGAGGACAAGCTTGATGTTGAGCGCGCCCGCAAGGCGTTGGCCGACATCGACAGCGGGAATTCGAAGGTTCTGACTTGGGAGGAATTCAAGCGTGAAGTGGACAGTTGGCATTAACGAGGCCGCGGCAAAACAGCTTCGCAAACTGGGGCCGGTCGCGGCGAAAAAAAATTCGCGCTTACCTTGCCGAGCGTATCGAAGGCACCCCCGATCCTCGGGCCTACGGCAAACCGCTCCGGGGTGACTTGACTGGTCTCTGGCGTTACCGGGTCGAAGACTACCGGATCATTGCTCGTCTGGAAGACCATCGCCTGATTGTCCTCGTCGTCACCGTTGGCCATCGCTCCGACGTGTATGAAGCGTGACCGCCGGCCGTCGCCGGACGGTTGCGGGGTTGCCACGGATCAGCGGCGCCCGCCAAGCTGCGCGGATGGAACCCGCCGACGCCACGACGCTTTCCGCTCCTCATTCCTGTGCCACGCCGCCAGTGGCGAAATCCGTCGTCGTGCTGCTTTCGACCATGCGGTCGGGGTCGACGCTGTTGAAGGCGTTGCTCGCGCAGGCGCCGGATGTCAGCGATTTGCCGGAGACGGATTTTCAACGCTTCGCCGATGGCGGTGATCCGGCGGCGTTGGAGGCGTTGAGCGCGGCGCCGATTCTGCTGCTCAAGCGACCGGCGTGGTTCAACGAGGTCGCGCGTTACCCGCGGCTGCCGGAGGTGCCGGGACTGCGCCGCATCGTCCTCGTGCGCGATGCCTACGAAAATCTGTTGTCGCTGCGCCGCATGATGTTTCGGCACCTGCCGTTTCTGGTTCGCACGGGACTGGGCAATCGTTTTCTCGGCCAACGTTATTGGCTCGGGGTCAATCAGCGCCTCGTTACTCTGGCCGCTGCCGACCCGGCAACCACGCGGCTGGTGCGCTACGAGGACGTGTTGCGCGATCCGGTGGGCGAGACGGCGAAACTGTTCGCCTTCATGGGCTCGGCGCAGCGCGACGGCGTGTCGTCCTACGGCAAGCCCGACGGCTACGAGTGGAAATGGGGCCGCGACGATGGCGGCGAGAAGATCAAATCCCTCCAGGTGCAGCCGCCGCGCCCGCCCGTTTACGACGACCCCAAACTGCTGGCGGCGATCAAGGACTCCGCCGCCCTGCAACGACTTCGGCAGGAGCTGCGTTATCCGGAATTGCCGTGAGCGGCGCCGCGCCCGGTCGCGTCCGGCAGCGATCGTAAATCGTTTCCAGGCGCTCGGCCGAATGGCGGATGGAGTGGTGCGCCGCAGTCTCGCGGGCCGCGGCGGCGAGTTCGCGCACCCGTTCCGGCGCAGCCACCAGCGTGCGCATGTGGTCGGCCAAACCGGCGACGTCGCCCGGCGCGAAGAGCAGGCCGTTGCGCCCGTGCTCGACCAGTTCGGGAATACCCCGCGCGCGCGGACCGATCACCGGCAACCCGAACGCCATCGCTTCGAGCAAACTCACCGGCTGGTTTTCCGTTTCGCTGGCGGTGATAAACACGTCGCCGAGCCGCGGCAGGTTTTGCGCCATCAATTCCTCATGCGCGACTGCGCCCAGCAGCACGACCTGCGAATCGAGCTCCAGCGAGCGCACGAGTCCGCGGATGCGCGCCATGTCGGGCCCGTCGCCGATCAGCACAAAACGCGCGTTCGACGCGTCGGCCAGCACGCGTCGAAACGCCTCCAGGCAGAGCGGCAGCGATTTCTCAAACGATACCCGGCCCAGATACAAAAACGTCGGATGGTCGGCCACGCCGTGGGCGGCGCGCAGCGCGGCGATGGCGTCGTCGTCGCGCAGGTCCGGTTCCGGCATGCCGTTGGAAACCACCACGGCGTCGATGCCGCGCGCGAGCAGGTGCGCCTGCACCGCAGCCGACGGCGCGATGGTCACATCACAGCGACGATAAAACAGTCCTGAGTAGGCGCCCATGGCCTTTTGCACGACGCGCCAATTGGGAAAGGGAAAGTGTTTAATGTAGCGCGGGTCGTCCCAAAAGGTGTGAAACGTGCCCACCAGCGGCAGGCGCAGGCGCCATGCGGCGAAGACGCCCGCCCAGCCGGTGCCCCATTCGGTGTGGGCATGGATCACGTCGGGGCGAAACGCCCGCAGGTCGCGCAGGGTCGGCCACAGCGTCGGGACCACCACGTTTAAGTCCGGTTGCCCGCTCCACGGCAGCGAAAACGGCACGGTTTTGACCGAAACCGCTTCGTGCAACTCGGGCGATTCCGACGAGCCGGGCTGGTTGTGCGGCGAGCCGGGGCAGTAGATTCGCACCCGATGCCCGCGGGCGGCCAGCGCATTGGCCTGGTTGAGGGCGGCAAACGTGGCCCCGCAGATGTAGGGCAGGAAACTGTCGGTGAAGAGGGCGATGCGCATGACGAGGCGACCGGCCGATCGCACCGGGGCGAGGGCGACCGGAGGCGGAGCAGACCAGTCAACAGGCGAAAGTCCCGGGGACAACCCCCAAAGCCGTCATCCCTCGTTTGACGTGCTCCGCCCGCAACCTGAGGGTGAACGCTTCCGGCCGGCACGTGTCGGTCGATGTAACAGGATGTTGAATACACTAAATCGCTTTTCGTTCCGCCGCGGCTTGTGCGGTTTACTGGTGTTGGTGCTGCTCTGCGCCCGCAGCGTGGCCGCCGATCCGCTCGATCTGCCGCCCGGCGCCGATGCCCGGCTCATGGCCGCACTCGATGCCAATTACCGGATGGAGTTCGGTGCCGCCGCGCAAGAACTCGCCGCGCTCGAACCGATCGCGCCGGATCATCCCATCGTGGCCTTCGGCGGGTTGCTGACGGAGTGGTGGAAATTGACCGCGGCGGTGTGGGAGGAGGATGCCGAAAAAAGCGCCCCGATGCTGGCCGCGGCGGAAACGTGTCTGGCCGCCGCCGAGCGCCGCATCGAAGCGGGCGATCCCACCGGCGAAGGTCACCTGGTGAAAGGCGCGACGCTCGGTTTGCTCGGGCGTTGGCACATCAAGAATCGCCATTGGATGAAGTCCTACTTCATCGGCAAGGACGCCAAGGCGGCGCTGCAGGAAGCGTTGGCGATCAATCCGCAACTGCATGACGCGCACGCTGGCATCGGCATCTACGATTACTTTGTGGCCAAACTTCCCGGCGTGGTGCGTTGGCTGGCGTTCAGTGGTCAGACGAGTGATCCGGCCGACGGGCTGCGTGAGCTCGACCTCGCGCTCGCGCAAGGCCGCTACACGGTGGTGGGCGCACGGGCGGCGCTGGCGTTGATTCAGATTCGCAACGAAAAGAATCCCGCGCGCGCTTTGGAGATCTGCGATGAGCTTATCGCCGCGCACCCGCAGAGTCCGTTCTTCGGCGCGCTGCGTATGATCGCGCTCCACGATTTGAATCGAGGAGACGCGCTCGCTGCGGAAGCCGATCGTCAGGCGGTGTTGCTGCGCACCGGCGCCTATCCCGCGACCCGCGGCGCGCAAGTGTGGTTTGCCGCCGGGCTGGCGAAGTTTAGGCAACAGGATTGGGCGGGGGCGCGCCGTGATTATATGCGCGCGGTCGAGGTGGGCGATCCGTCCGACCCGTTCGCGACCTGGGCGCGGCTGCACCTGGGCAACATCCACGATGCGCTGGGCGAACGCGAAGCGGCGCGCACGGTGTATCGTGAAGTCCGCGGGATGACCAATCGCTGGGGCACGCGCCGGCTGGCGGAGCGTTACCGGGATGAGGCGTTTGACCCGGCAACCGACCTGGCGCAGCTGTTGCCGGATTGAGAGCGCGGCAAAAACCTCACCCGACGCCGCGGCGGCTCAGGGCGGTGTCGAAGGCGCGTTGCAGCGCCAGCGTGCCGGCCAGCAGCAGCGCGCCCCAACGCAGTTCCGTGGCCATGAGGTGGTCGCCTTCGATGGCGAAGACGGCGAGCGCGAGGCCAAACACTTCCAGCATGCTCCAGCGCCGCAGTCCGGCGGCCCAGATGTTGACGTCATGATTGTCGTCACCGCTGCGCAGCCGCCACCACGACACAAAACTCATCATCCACGCCGCCATCGGCGCGAGCACCAGAAACGCCGCCGTCACGACCGCGGCGAGGTGTGCGCCCTGCACCCAGAGCACCGGCACCAGCATCACGATGCTGTAGGAGCGGTCCGCCAACCGCCAGTCCTGGATGCCGAGAAAGGGCAGCACCAGCGTCGCGCCCAAGGCGAGGCCGGACAACGCCAGCCAGGTTCCGCGCGGCGGAATCGGCGGCTCCTGATCGGGCTTGTGCGGGCCGCGCAACCCCGACGCCAGCACCTCGCCGGCAAACATGCTCAGCACGATCGCGACGATGAACAGCGCGATGCCGGGCAAGGGTTTCGCGCCGACGAAGAGTTGGTCGGCCGTCAGTGTCAGGATGATGCAGACCAGATACACGTCCAACATCGACCACTTGCCGTAGCGTTCCACGCGATGCAGCCAAGTCTGGAGCCGGGCATCGGGCGCCTTGACCCCGACGACCGCGGCCAGCACCGCCAGTTTGGCAAAAGGAAACACGACCGAAAACGCCACCACCAGGATCGCCAGCACGTAGAGGCCGCTGTTCCAGAACATGTGCACCGACCGGAAAAGTGAATACGGCTCGGTCGAGAGCCCCTTGCGCAGATCCATGAACGGGATGAACAGCACCGCCACGTTGCAGATGAACGAGACGGCGAGCACCAGCGTGACGAAGCGGCGGCGGGAAACGGTCAGCGCCGCGGGGGACGATTGCGAATCGGGCATGTTGAAGCGGAATGCGTTGCAGGGTCTGGCGCACAACACCACGCAGTGCAATCCCGACGACGCCCCGTCGCTTGCCCGGGGGCGGCGAGGCCCGTTTGTCACGTATTATGTGACAAACGGGGACGTGCGCGTCAGGGCAGCGGCTTCACCAGATCCATCTGGTAACGCAGGCTGACGAGAGCTTGCGTCACCAGCCGTTCGCCGGCGCCGACTTCGAGAATCGTGCCGCTGGAGGCACCGTAACCGCCCTGGCAGGCGGCTGCCAAGGTGGGCAGATAGGCGGAGTAATCGTAGGCATTGGCGACGGCCCAGGTGGCCGCGACCGGACTGCGGCGCTTCAGGTCGAGGCCGAGTTCCACGAACAACTCGCCGGCGAAAGTCACGAGCGCGAAACGATGATCGATCAGACAAGTGATGAGCTCGATTTCGCGGGTTTTCGCCGCATGCAGCCCATCGGCGCGCAGCGCCATCGGCAGCAGGTGGCGGTCGAAGGCGAGCGCGTTCTGTGTAGCAGAAGTCTGGATACGTTGATTCACCGCCAGCACTTCGTCGGCGATGCGGGTGGCTTCGCGGTCGATGGCGGCGAAGACTTCTTCGGCTCCGGCATAGCGGAACATGTCGGCATCGTGGGGGTTGATGTCGCCGGCGGCGCCGAGGAGGAAAACGCAGGGCGCGCCGGTGGCGGCGGCAACCTTGTCGGCCATCGCGCCGGGCCAGTCGGCGGAGACGATCAACTCGTTGAAGTTCATGCTGATGACCGGATGCACCGCGTAGTTGACCAGCGTGACAAGCGCCCGGCCGTCGTCGGCGCGGCGCAGGGCGAGCACGCCGATGTCGTCGTCAACCGGTTCGCTGGGGATGCGGTCCTTGTTGTTCCAGCGCATTTCCACCGTGCCGTCGGCGTTGATGATGCGGCGATTGTAGCCGGCGTTGAGCGTGCCGACGCCGTGACCGAGCGTGGCGGGCACGAGGTGGGCCGCGGCTTCGCGGGCGGCGGCGAGCGTCCGGGTGACGATGAACGCCTCGACGGCGTCGCCGGGCCGACCCGAGCCGTGGGTATGGGTCACGGCGCAGATGACGTTTTCGATACCGGTGTCGCGGGCGATGCCGGCGCGGATGGCGTCCCAGCCGGGATTCGAAAACACGATCAAATCGAGCACGACCAAGGCGACGCGTTGCTCGCCTTCCTGCAACACGACGACCTTGGCGAAAAGCGGATCGTGGATCTTGTCGACCACCACTTCGGCGCCGCCCATCGCGGTCATGGTGTGTTCGCCGCGGCGCGGAGTGATGTCGGTCACCGCAACGCCGACCTCGAGCGCGACAGCAGGCGAAATCCCAGCGAGACCGGCCAGGACAAACGAAAGGAAAACGAAGAGACGCAAGGAGCGGGGCATGGGAGGAAGGTGGGGGTAAGGGGTGAAATCAGGCGGAGATTTTTAACCACGGATGGACGCGGATAAACACGGATTTATTTCCGACCGAGCAGCCCGGCGGCATCCGTGCCCATTCGTGGTTAAAACCAGACAGTCGGGGCGCGTGGTTTGGGGAGCGTGACGCGGCTCAGCCGGCGAGGCAACGCACGGCCAGGTCGCGCAGGACTTCTTCCTGCTCATTGGGGCGGCGGATGATTTCCTCGAAGGCGTTGAGAAACTCCTGCTGGTTGTCGATCAGGCGGCGGGTGGTGGGCAGTTTGCCGCTGCCGGCGAGTTTGCCGACATACCAGGCGTTTTGGGTGAAGAGGTTGTAGCCGCTTTTTTCCCCGGCACCGACGAAGTGGTGGCCGTAGGTGTTGGCAGCGGTCTTGAGGCCGTCGAGGCCGCGCGGGCCGAGTTTGGCGTCGCCGGCATCGACCAGCGCGCGCACCTGCAGCAGGATGCGGTTGCGGTTTTGCAATGCGCTGATGATCGGACGGGCATCGCCGCCCTGGAAGAAATGCCGGTGCAGGGCGGTGAGCGTCCAGGTGATGTCGCCGCTGAAAAACGCTTCCGCAGCCTCGAAAAAATCGCCCTCGGCCACGTTGGGCGTGAGCTCGGCCACGTGGGCTTCGGTGATGGCGGCGCCGTCGCCGGCGTAGTTGGCGAGTTTGCGGATTTCCTCGATCAGCAGGCGGGTGTTGGCGCCGATGCGCGCGAGAATCAATTCGACGGCGCCGGGTTCGATCGTGACGGCGAGGGTTTTGGCCTCGGCCATGAGCACACCGGCCAGGGCGGAGGCATCGCCGTCGCCGCCGACGAGGGTGAAGTCGCCGGTTTTCTCGCACCACTTGGGAAAGGAGCGGCGGCGGTCGACAGGGGCGGCGGTGATGAGGATGGCAACGTTTGCCGGATCGTTGGCGGCGAGCAGTTCCTGCAACGCCTCCACCTGCTTGAGCGTGCTGTCGGCGCGACCGGTGACGGAATCGGCCAGAAAGTTGACGTCCTTGAGCCAGACGAGGCGGCGGCCACCGAACATGGAGACGGTCTGCACGGCCTCGCGAAACCGGTTCACCGCGGTCTCGACCTCGCCGACGTTGGCCGCGTAGCCGCTGATGGTTTCGCGGGAAAACTCGTCGTCGATTTCCTTGGCCAGTTCGTCGTAACGCTCGCGGCCGAGCCGGCCGACGAGGAAGTCGTCGGCGCCGCAGACGAAGATGAACGGTTTGGCATCGGACATGGCGATCCACGTCAGGCTAACCGTCCCGGCGAGGCAAGCGGGCAATCGTCGCGTCCCGGGTGAAGTGGCGCGCACAAACGGGCGTTGCGCCTGTCGGAGGATGGCCAACACTTCCGGCCGGTCGCTCCCCGTTTTTCATGGCTGCTGCCCTGTCCAGATATTTTGCGAGACTTTGCCTGGCGCTGCTGCCAGGGGCGGTCGCGGCTGCGGAGCCGGTGGCGACGGCGAAAACGGAAGTGCAAGAGGAAGCAGAAACCGAGGCCGCGCCGCCGCCGGACTGGGAACTGCTCGGGGTCTTTGAAGGCATGTTGCCGCGCACCGAGCCGCGCAACTCGTTGCGCTTGATCCTGCGGCCGCACGTCGGCGATCTCCATCGCCGCGACTACCTGCGGGTGCCGTTCGGCATGCGCTACGGGTTGACGCGGCATTGGGACGTGCAGACGACCTTTGACGGCTATTTTTCGCACGGTTTGGGCGACATCGATGCGTTTGAGGAAGGCGGTCTGGCCAACGTGCAGATCACGACCAAACACCGCAGCAGGTGGACGCCGCTCTCGGGGTGGCAGATGGCGAGTCAGTTGCGCTACACGCATCCTTTGGGCGATCCGCCGCTGGATTTTACCGACGGGCTGCAACACATCGTGCCCGAGGTGACGTTCGCGCGGCCGCTGGAGGATTTGCCCGGGGTGCAGGTGTATTGGAATTTTGGATTCGATTTCGTGCGCGCGACCGACATTCCGGGGCGGCTTGATCGCAACGAATTGGGCACTGATGCCAACCTGTTCGGCGCGGGGCTGATTTGGACGAAGGGCGAGCGGGCCTACACGTTGGAATTCGAGTATGCCACGACGGGGCTGATCGGCGAGGACGAC
>CBINJL010000003.1:0-19460 GCA_966250925.1 uncultured Opitutus sp.
CCCGGCCCGATCGCATCCTGACAGCCGCCACCGCTCAGGTCGGCAACGTGCATGTGCTGTTGCCCGAGTCCGGCCCCGACGGCGCGGTGATTTGGGTCGGCGGAGAAAACGGCCTGCTACGGGTCCGCCTCGACGACGTGCCGGCGCCGCTCGCGCCCGCCGCGCCGCGTATCGCCATCGCCGGCAAACTCGCCGGGCATCCCCTGAATCGCCCCCTGCCCCACGACCACGCGCAACTGAGCTTCGCCTTCGCTTCGACCGATTTTTCCAGCGCGGGCCAGACGACCTATCGCTGGCGACTCGCGACCCGCGGTCAGGGTGAATGGTCGGAATTCAGTGCGCAACCCGGCCACGATTTCGGCCACCTCGCCCACGGCGACTACCGGCTCGACGTGCAGGCCCGCAACGCCGACGGCCTGCGCAGTCCGGTGCGCGAACTGCGTTTCACCGTGGCCACGCCGTGGTGGTTGTCCTGGGCCGGCGCCCTGTTCATCGCGATCATCGCGGTCGGGTTGATCCTGACCGGCGTGCAATGGGCCCGGCGGCGCGGCCGCGCGCGCGAACGCCAGCTCGAAACCCTCGTGGCCGACCGCACCGCCACGCTGCGCACCAACGAACAACTCCTGTCCGCCGCCAAGACCCAGGCCGAAGTCGCCCGCGCCCAGGCCGAACAGGCCAACCGCGCCAAGAGCACGTTTCTCGCCGCCATGAGCCACGAGCTGCGCACCCCCCTCAACGCCATCCTCGGCTACGCCCAGATTCTGCGCCGCGAAGACGGCCTTTCCGCCAAAGGCCAGAGCCAGCTCCAGGTCATCGACCGCAACGGCAAACACCTGCTCGAAATGATCAACGAGGTGCTCGATCTGTCGAAGATCGAGGCCGACAAGATGACCCTGCGCCCGGTCCCGTTTTCGTTGCGGCGCCTGGCGGCCGATCTGGCCGAAACGTTTCAACTGCGCGCCTCCGAACGCGGCCTGAGCTTCCGCCTCGAACACGGCGCCGGCGTGCCGTCCCGCGTAATCGCCGACGCGCCCAAGCTGCGGCAGGTGTTGATCAACCTGCTTGCCAACGCCCTCGAACACACCGCCCGCGGCGAGGTCGTGCTGGCGCTGAGCCGCCGCGGCAACCGGGTGCGCTTCGCCGTCACCGACACCGGCAAGGGCATCCCCGCGGCGGAATTGGAAAGCATTTTCGAACCCTTTCAACAGGCGCACGCGGACTCGCCGTTCACCGCCGCCGCCAAGGGCAGCGGCCTGGGTCTGCCGATCAGCCGGCGCCTGGTCGGCCTGATGGGCGGCCGGATTGAGGTCGCCTCGACCGTCGGCGTTGGCAGTTGTTTCCAATTCGAACTGGTGCTGCCGCCAGCCCGCGACGGCGTCGACTCCGCCCCCCCGTTTCGCGTCACCGGCTACGCCGGGCCGCGCCGTCGCATTCTCATCGTCGACGACGTCGACACCAATCGCGAGGTGCTGCGGGAGTTGCTCACCGTCCTCGATTTCGAAATCGCGGAAGTCGCCAACGGCACGGACGCCCTCGCCCAGTTGGCCACGACTCCGTTCGATCTCCTGCTGCTCGATCTGCACCTGCCCGACATGAACGGCGCGCAGATCGCCGCCGCCGCCCGCCGGATGGAATCGCGACCGCGCCTGATCGCCGTCAGCGCGAGCGTTTTCGATCTCGATCAAAGCTCCGCCGACCGCGCCGGTTGCGACGCCTTCGTGCCCAAGCCGATCGAAGAGGACGTGTTGCTCGCCCACATCGCGGAACAGTTGCGCCTGCAGTGGACCACCACGCCGCTCGCCCGCCGCGACGAGGCCGACGCCGCCGGCTCGACTCCGCCCCTGGCCGCGGCGGACATCCTGCGGCTGGAACTGCCCGCCATCGCCGATCTCGAAACCTGGCTGGAGCTCGCCCGCCGTTCCGACCAACGCCGCCTCCGCGCCGCCCTCGCCGCCACGGACGAGTCCGCCCCCGGCGCGGAGTTTCGCCGCGAAATCGACCGCCTCGCCGCGCAATTCCGCACCGGCACCATCCGCGAAATCCTCACCGCCGCCCTCCAGACTTCCCGTTCAGACCCTGCCGCATCATGAGCGCCTCCGTGCCCACTCTGCTCATCGTCGATGACACTCCCGACAACATCGCCGTCCTCTTCGATTACCTGATCGATTCGGGTTATCGCGTCCTCGGCTGCGAGAGCGGGGCCGCCGCGCTCGAAACCCTTCGCATCGAGGAACCCGACCTGATCCTCCTCGACGTCATGATGCCCGGACTCGACGGCTGGGAAACCTGCCGCCGGATCAAGGAACTGCCCGCCGGCCGCGACGTGCCGGTGTTTTTCATGACCGCCCTCGGCGAGCCTTACGACAAGGTCCGCGGACTGGAGGCCGGCGCGGTCGACTACCTCACCAAACCCGTATATCCGGAGGAAGTGCTGGCCCGCATCCGCACGCACCTGGAAATCAGCCGCCTGCAAAAAGCGTTGCAGGAAAAAAACGACCGGCTCGACGCCGCCCTGCAACGCAGCATCGTCGCGGAGCGCGCACTGGAACACTCGCTCAACCGGGCGCTCATCGTCATCAACTGCCCCGCGGCGCGCATCGACTACGCCACGCCGCAGGCCTGGCGCTTGATCGACCGCCTGGGTGGCTCGGACCGGTTCTTCGAGGCGTGGGCCCAGGGTGTCGAAGCCCTGCTGACACGCGACGACGAGATTGTGGAACTCAAACGTCAGGACTACACCGCCGCCAGGCAGACCGCGCTGGTGACCCTCCGCGTGCGCCCACCCGAGCCCTGCCCCGACCACCTCAAACCGCTCGGCCTCACCCCGCGCGAAACGGAAATCCTCTTCTGGATTTCCCAGGGGAAAACCAATCCTGAGATCGCGAGCATCCTGAGCACCCAGCTCTGCACGGTCAAAAAACACGTGGAAAACTTCCTGCCCAAACTCGGCGTCGAAACCCGCCTCGCCGCCGCGCTGAAAGCCACCGAACTGCTCAACCAAACCGAGCCCAGCCGCTGAGCCGAACCTGAGAACCGTAGGCTCGTCGCTCGTCGACGACCGCGACCCGCGCCACGCTCCCGCCACGCCACCGGGCGGCATTCGCAAGCGAACGCCCTACACATCACCCCGTAGGGTCGTCGCTCGCCGACGACCGCAGCAGAGTGGTTTCGCTGACATCAACCTATGTTCCGCATTGATGTTTAACGCAAAGACCGCAAAGCACGCAAAGAAAGGTGGTAAGGAAATCATAGTAACTCCGCCGACACTCCCCCTGCGGGTGAATTCGGATAGGACGGATTGGGCTGATTCCCACTCTGCGATCTTCGTGATCTCTGCGGTTAAGCTACGGTATTCAGGATCATTGGAAATGAGCTACTTCAGTTCCTCCCATAGAAACGTGTAACCGAGGGCGTTCATGCGGGCGCGTTGTTCGTTGTTGGCCGCGCCGCCGTGACCGCCTTCGATGTTTTCGTAATAGAGCACGTCGTGCCCCTGCGCTTCCATCCGCGCCATCATCTTGCGCGCATGAGCCGGATGCACGCGGTCATCGCGGGTCGAGGTCACGAAGAAGGTGCGCGGGTATTCAGTTTCTGGATGCACGTTCTGATACGGCGAATACGCGCCGAGGTAGGCCCACTCCTCCGGCTTGTCCGGATCGCCGTATTCACCCATCCATGACGCGCCGGCCAGCAGCAGGTGATAACGCTTCATGTCCAGCAGCGGCACCTGGCACAGCACCGCGCCGAAAAGATCCGGCCGCTGCGTCAGCATCACCCCCATGAGCAGACCGCCGTTGGAACCGCCCTGGATACCGAGGTGCGCCGACGAGGTCACGCCGCGCGCGATCAAGTCCTCGGCAATCGCGGCAAAGTCGTCGTAGGCGCGCTGACGGTTTTCCTTCAGCGCCGCGCGATGCCAGCGGGGGCCGAACTCGCCGCCGCCGCGGATGTTGGCCAGCACATAGACGCCGCCCTTTTCCAGCCACGCCGCGCCGACGCCACCGCTGTAAAACGGGTCCATCGACACTTCAAAACCGCCGTAGCCGTAGAGCAGCGTCGGGTTGCTGCCGTCCGCCTTCATGTCCGCCGGTCCGATTTGAAAATAGGGCACGCGTGTGCCGTCGGCCGACACCGCTTCACGTTGGTCGACGCGCAGGCCGCTGGCATCAAAATATGCCGGCATGGTTTTCAATCGCTCCGGTTCGCCACCGCCGACTTCGCCGATCACCAAACTGGTCGGCGTGACAAAATCCTCCGCGGTCATGAAGTAGGCGTCGGAGTTTTCCGGATCGATACCGTCGAGCTCGATCGTGCCAAACTTCGGTCCCGGCAATGGCAGCAGTTTCCAGGCGCCTTCGACAAACTGCGCCGCTTGCGGTCGGCTGCTCACGTTGTCGAGCACGGTGAGGAGAAGAAAATTCTTCGTCTCGTCCACCGCCTTGAGCGAGGTGCGCTCGGTTGGCGCGAAGATGACCGACAGGTTGCGTTCGCCGGCGAGATAGGCTTCGGCCGGCGCCGCCAGCAGCGAACCCGCCGCGTAGGTTTTTCCCGCCACTGTCCACGGCTCGCGCGGCTGAAAGGTGAACCACTCGCCGAACACGTCCGCGGTCACGTCATCGGGCTTGTCGATTTCCTGCCATTCACCGCGATGCCGCACGTAGCGTTTGTTGGTGAAGAACGTCATCGCGCGATCGATGAAATCGTAGTGATGCCCGCGGCTGATTTCGTGACTGGCAAAGACGCCCAGTTCATCCGCGGGAATCTCGATCTCGAGTTCGGCCTCGGCCAGCGGCGTGCCGCGCCGCCAGCGTTTCACCTGTCGCGGATAACCCGATTCGGTCAAGGTGTTCGGACCAAAATCGGTCTGCACATACAACGTGTCGCGATCGATCCACGACACGTAGTTCTTGGCTTCGGGCAGGACAAAACCGCCGTCGACAAATTCACCGCGCGCGAGATCGAACTCGCGTTTCACGGTCGCATCCGCGCCGCCGCGCGAAAGCGACACGATGCAGCGATCCTCCTCCGGCTCCAGAATGACGGCCCCCTTCCAAACCCAGTTTTCGTCTTCCGCCGCACCAAGCGCATCGAGGTCGAGCACGGTTTCCCATACTGGCTCCGCTTTGCGATACTCATCCAGCGTCGTGCGCCGCCACACGCCGCGCGGGTGCTCCGCATCGCGCCAGAAGTTGTAGAACTTGTCGCCGATCTTGGTGACCTCCGGAATGCGATCCTTGGAATCGTAAATGGCACGCAGACGTTGCTCGAGCTCCGCATAACCAGGCACGGCCTGGAGCTCGCCGAGACTCACATCGTTGCGCTCGCGCACCCAGCCGAGCGCGTCGTCAGCTTCCACGTTTTCGAGCCAAAGATAGGGATCGTCGGAAGGTGGCATGGCGGGGGTCGGCGTTTCAGTTTCGGCCAAAAGCGGCGCGGCGGTCAGCGCACCGATCATCGCCACAACGAGTCTCAGTCGTCGCTCACCGCAACGACCGACCAACGGAAGAAGTTTCGTGACACACATGGGAAGTGGAAGCCCCCGGTTTCACCACAACCCAGCGCATGATGGCGAGCGCATAGCCCGCACGCGCCGTCAGCATCTCCGCCGGAAATATTTTTTCACGGTCTGCAACTTTCCGCGACCTGCCGGGTGTTGAGAGCATCACCAATTGAAAACCATGTCCTTTAACGCCTCCCGTATCATGAAACTCACTGCCCTTCTTCTCACCATCGCCCTGGTCGCTCCCGCCACCCTCGCCCTCGGTGCCAGCACCGCGCTCGTCGCCACCGCCGCCACCGGCATCGCCCTCGCCTCCATCGCGCTCGGCGACTACGGCAAGACGCCCGTCACTTACGACCGCACCGTGACCCAGCGTCGCGAACGTCATCCCCTTGCGGCCTGAACGAACAGGCCTCCCCGCAATCGCCCGCGTCCCGCGCTCCGGGACGCGGGCGTTTTCCTGAAAACCGCGTTCCAATTCCGCGTCCCGTTTCCATTTCCGCAAATCGCGATTCCAACTCTCCGCCCATTCGTTAACACCGCACTCCCATGAACCCGATGCACGAAATCGATTACCGGATCGAAGGCGACGACATGCAGTTCGTCGAAATCGAACTCGATCCTCAGGAAGCCGTCGTCGCCGAAGCCGGCGGCATGATGTATATGGAGGAGGGTATCGCGATGGAGACGATCTTCGGCGATGGCTCGCGCCAGAACTCCGGGTTTGTTGGCTCACTGCTCGGCGCCGGCAAACGCCTCCTCACCGGCGAGTCGCTGTTCATGACCGTGTTCCTGAATCAGGGTTACGAAAAACGCCGCGTCGCTTTCGGCGCGCCCTACCCGGGCAAGATCGTGCCCATCCATCTCGCCGCGCTCGGAGGCGAATTTCTCGCCCAGAAGGATTCCTTCCTCTGCGCCGCCAAAGGCGTCTCGGTCGGCATCGCCTTCAACAAACGCATCGGCGCCGGTCTCTTCGGTGGTGAAGGCTTCATCATGCAACGCCTCCAGGGCGACGGCTGGGCCTTCATGCACGCCGGCGGCACCTTGATGGAACGCACCCTCGCGCCCGGCGAAACACTGCGCGTCGACACCGGCTGCATCGTCGGTTTCCAGCCCTCGGTCGATTACGACATCAAATTTGTCGGCGGCATCAAATCCGCCCTCTTCGGCGGCGAAGGCCTGTTCTTCGCCACCCTGCGCGGACCGGGCAAAGTCTGGCTGCAGTCACTGCCGTTTTCGCGTCTGGCCGACCGCATCATCGCCGCCGCCCCGCGCGCCGGCGGCAACCAGCGCGGCGAAGGTTCGATCCTCGGCGGCCTCGGCCGCATGCTCGACGGCGACCGCTGACCGGCGCGAAGAATCACGTCGCGATCTTCTTCAACTCACAAACCGTCGCCGATTTTCGGCGGCGGTTTTTGCTTGGGACGTGACATCGCTCGGCAATGGCGCCAGCCCTTTCCGGGCCGATGTTACGCCAGCAACGATTTCGGTTAACACTTGCCGGAGTGGGCATGCTCACTCTGCCGTTATCTGCACAACCCTCATCGTCCGACGTCGCCTCCAAAACCGTAGCCGCCGCGATCGAGATGGATGCGTTTCCGGTCGTCGGCACCCGCCTGCCCGATGCACAGCTTGATCGCTCGCCGGCCGTCGTCGTTCTCGATCACGACTACATTGCGCGCAGTGGCGCGACTGATCTTTCGGACCTGCTCGCCCGCCTGCCGCAAACCTACGCCGGCGCCGGCTCCGGCATCGCCACCGTGCCCAACGGCATGCCCGACTACGGCAACGCCCAGGCGTTGTTCAGCTTTGCCACCGGCGCTTCCGCCGCGCTCCAGCAAACCGGAGTTTCCTCGGTCGGCCTGCGCGGACTCGGGGCCGGCGGCACGCTCGTGTTGGTCGATGGGCGCCGCCTGCCGCTCGCCACGCAGGAAGACACCGCCAACGACACCGGCTCCGGATTCTACGATCTTTCCTCCGTGCCGCTCGCCTTGGTCGAGCGCGTCGAGGTGCTCGCCAACGGCGCATCGGCCGTCCACGGCTCCGATGCCGTTGGCGGCGTGATCAACATTGTCCTGCGCAGCGACTATTCCGGCGGCGAACTGGTGACCGGCATCCGCGCCACCGAACACGGCGGCGGTTCTGAACGCCACGCCACGTTTTCCGGCGGCATCACCCGTGATCGCCTGCGCGTCTTCGTCAGCGCCACCACCCGTGATCGCGCCGCGCTGCGCGCCAACCAGCGGGAGTTTTCCGCCCATCAGGATGCGACCGATCGCGGTGGACGCGACAACCGGCTGCTCTTCGGTTCGCCCGGTGTCGTCAGCGCCCTTTCCGGCAACATCGCCGGCGTCACCACGCCCGACGGCACGCCCGCGCGTTACGCCATCGTGCCCGCCGGCACCAACGGCACCGGGCTGAATGCAAACGACTTTGTCGGCGCCGAGGGATTCTCCGCCAGCGGTATCCAACGTTTTGATACGGCCGAGTGGAAAGACCTCATCGGCGCGCTGGAGCAAACCGCGGTCAACGCCGACGCCCTCTACCGCCTCAACGATCGGGTCAGCGGTTTCCTGCGTTTAACCTGGTCGGATCGCACCAGCATCACGGCCAACGAACCACCGGTCACCTCCGGCGGTGGTTTCGGCGGAACGGCGAGCTACCTCCCCACCGAAAGTCCCTACAATCCCTTCGGCCAAGTCGTCGCAGTGTCGCTGGTCCACGTCGAGGCGCCGCCGCGGGAACAGACTGTGGAAGTCACCAGCACGCGGGCCACCGCCGGCTTGCGCGGCGCTTGGGGCGAAAGCTGGCAATGGGAAGCCGCCGCCACCTACGGCAACGAGAATTTTGCCAGCAACACCCTCGAACTGCGTGCGCCGCTCTTCGTCGCCGCACTGGCCGACGGTCGCTTCAATCCGTTCGCCGATCCCGCCACCCATGGCCCGATCAATGCCGACCTCTACGCGGAGCTGATGACGCCCGCCAGCATTGTGGGCATGTCGCGCATCACCGGGTTCGATGCCAACGCGCGCGGCCGCCTCTTCGCGCTTCCCGGCGGCGACGTGCGTCTGGCCATCGGTGCCGAAACCCTGCGCGCGCGCCGCCAACGCACGTCCACCGAACCGGTCTTCGGCCAACCCGCCAGCGTCGCCACGACCCGCGCAACCCACGCCGCCTTTGCCGAGCTTTGGACGCCCCTGATTGCGTCCGCGCAGGACATTCCCGGACTCCACCACCTCGCCGTGCGCACTGCCGCGCGTTATGAACGCACCGACGCCTTTGCGGAAGCCACTCCCGCCGCGGGCGTGCAATGGGAACCGTTGCCCGCCGTCCGCCTGTTCTTCGACTACGCCGAAGGTTTTCGCGCCCCGGCCCTCACCGAGCTGGAGGATCAGCAGATCATCCGCAGTCGCACCATCAGCGACCCGCAACTCGGCGGCGCGGCGTATGCGGTGTCCGTGATCGAAGGCGGCAATCCCGACCTCGCGGCCGAGCATTCGCAAACCTATCAGGCAGGCCTCACCCTGACTCCGCCCCAAGTTCCCGGACTCACCCTGCGGGCGCTCGGCAGCGAGACCTACTACACGCGAAAACTCAACACGCTCAACGCCCAGACCTTCGTTAGTTTCGAGTCCCGTTTCCCCACGCGCGTCAGCCGCGACGCCTCCGGTCAGATCACCGAAATCGACGCCCGCACCGTCAACTTCGGCAAAGTCTACGTCAGCAGCGTCGACCTCGGCATCACTTACGAACAGACATTCCCGGCGATCGGACGCTTCGCCTGGCAACTCGACGCTACCCGCCAACTGGAATTTCGCACCGAACTCGATCCCAGCCGCGCCGCCGCCACCACTCTGGACGGAACTGACACCGCCTCCCCGCCGAAATGGAGCGCCGCCGGCAGTGTGAGCTGGTCGAAAGGAAGTTGGGACGTGATCGTGCTCGCGCAGTATCTCTCCGGCTACGCGTCCAACACCACCGGTGCCCTTCTCGATGCCGCCACCGCCTATCCCTCTTGGACGACGCTCGACCTGCGCATCGGTTATACGTTTCACGACGGCCTCTGGCGCACCTGGGGCCGCGGCGCCCGTCTGCAATTTGGCGTGGGCAACATCGCCGACCGCATGCCGCCCTTCGCCAACACGATCTACGGCTACAACCCCGCCCTGCACTCCCCGCTCGGCCGCACCTACGACCTGACCCTGCACCTGCCGTTCTGACCCCGACGGGCTCGCCCATCCCCGGCCTCCCTCGGTCCGCCCTTCGGCGCGCCCCCTCCCCTCCTCCTGCGCCCGCCCGGCCCCCATTTGTCACACATTACGTGACAAACATAATCTTCTCCTTCTCCTCGCAGTCGCATGCCGTTGGACCCGTTTGTCACGTAATAAGTGACAAATGGAAACGAAGGCGGAGCAGTGGCGTTTAACGGCGGGGCGAACGGGTGGGGCGGTTCCGTTCATCCGTGAGAGCGACCGCCCGTCCAATCCGGGATGGCAAAGCCACCGATCAGGCATCACGGTCGAGGTCCCATGAAAACCACCTTCATCTACGGCCTCGGCATGGCCATCGCAGGCGCGGTGCTCAACTTCGCGCTCTACTTCCTCGGTTTCCACGACAGCCCCGAAAAACTCCAAAGCGCGCAAACCGTCGGCATGGTGGGTGGCTTGCTCATTACCATCGTCGGCTTGGTCATGGCCATCCGCGCGCGCCGGGCGGAAACTCCCGCCGATGAAGCCTTCGGTTATGGCCGCGCCCTCGGTGCCGGCACCCTGACATCACTCTGGGGTTCACTCTTCGGTAATATTTTCAACGTGCTTTATCTGACCGTGATCAATCCCGGCATGCAGGATCTTGCCGTCGAGGTTCAGCTGAAGGCCATGGAAGACAAAGGTATGAGCGCAGAACAGATCGAACAGGCCGAGGGCGTGATTCGCATGATGACCAACCCCGCCCTGCAAGGCGTGATGGGTTTCATTATCGCCTTCATTTTCAGTTTCCTGTTCGCGCTGATCATCGCCGCATTTATCCGGCGTCCAGCTCAGGATGCGCTACCGCCGACGATGGCGTAAAGACGGCCCGGAACTCCCCTTTTTCAACAAAAACGCGAAGCCGGCCGGCTTCGCGTTTTTTGTGCGCTTCCGAGTTTCGGAACTCAGATCGTATTCATTGCACCGATACAAGCCGATCGGCCGGCAGTTCGCGGGTTATCGGTTCGTGATTGGCGGAGCCGCCACCGGGAGCGGGCACGAGCACGTCTTCGGTTTCAAAATTCTCGTCCGTGTTCACCTCGATCGTTTCGATGTTTTCCACTTTCTGCAGGCGCGTGCGCACTAGGTCGTCCAGTGCTTCGCGTTGCGCGTCGGTGTCCACCGGCCCGGAAAACAGCACCTTTCCCGTCGCATCCTTCACCGTGAGGATGCGGCCCTGAGCATTGGACTGCAGTTCGACCAATCCCTCGTCGTCGCTGAAAATGACATTGCCCTGCTGGACGCGCATCATGCGCGCCACCGGTCCGGCGCCGTTGTGATTCCAGGACATGCTGTGACTGCCCTCGCTGTGATTTTGCCGCAGTGTTGACATCAGTCGCTCCGCCTCAGCTCGACTCATCGGCTCTGGCAAAGGGCCACGCAGGCCATGCATCTCAACGGGACGTTCGTTGCGAAACTCGAATACCCGCGCCGGGCCCGCCGCCCGCTCCCCCAGTTTGATTTCGGTCCGTTGTTCCTCGCCGCCACGCACGAAGGTGAGCGTAACGCTTTCGCCGGGCTCGCGCCCTCGCACCAACACTCCGAGCTGATCGGCACTGACCAGCAGCTGATCGTCGAACTTCGTCAGGATGTCGTGCTTTTCCAGCACGCCGGTCGCGGCGGATTCCGGCACCACGCGCTGAACCACCAGACCGATGCCACGCGGCAGTCCGAGGTGGGCGCGCACGGTGGCGGAAACCCGCATGGTTTCCACTCCGAGAAATGCCGTCGGGCCGCCGGCCTCGTCGTCAACCAGGTCTTCGCCCGGCATGATCCGGTGTCCGGGCACCGAACCGTCCCGACCGTCGTCGATCACGACGGTCGTCACCCGCTTCTCAACCTTGGTTTCCGTTTCGTCCGGAGCGGCAACAGACAAGGAGACCGACACCATCGCAGCCAGCACAATGCCGGCGATTTTCATGTGTAGTGGATTTTTCATGACAAATTCGTTTGGAGATTCGCACCGCGACAACGGCGCGCCGGCAGGGTTCAGTAGGCGGCCAGTCCGACGTAGCGCACGGATTCGCGCGGCACGCTCCAGGTCAGCCGGGTCTGCCCGGCCGGATCGCGCCATTCGATCGTATCGACAAAATAATCGCGCACCCGTTTTGCCGCCGAACCGTCGTCGAGCTCGATCACGCCATCGACGCGACTCCCCAGCAGCGTCCGCCCCGCCTTGATGGGGCGGAGCGCCGACATCGCGTCGGCATCGATTGCGGCGACAGAAGGCGAGTGCTCCGACGGCGGTGACAGTTTCACCGCCACGGCCATCAACGCGACCAAGACCGCGGCGACCGCCCAGTTGGCCCATTTCCACGAAGTCCATGAGGTCGCGGTGAAATAGTTGCACCGACGTGGCGCGACGGGCGACGGCTCCGCCAACGCCGCGGCGATGCGCCGCTCCAGCGCGGAACCGGGACGACGCGGACGCAGGCACCGCAACTCGGCTTCCAGAGCGGAAAATTCGTTTTCGTTATCCATGGTTTTTGACGGCTGAAAGTTTGCGACGGAGCTCTTCGAGCGCGTAGCGGTAGCGCGACGCCGCGGTATGCGGGGAAAGATCGAGCTGCGACGCGATCTCGGCAAAGGTGAGCCCGCCCCAGATCTTGAGCACGAGCACTTCACGCTGTTCGGAGGGCAGTTGCTCCACCGCCTCCTCGAGTAGATTGGCGCGCTCGTCCCCTTCGGGGTTCGGCTCAAACCAGGATTCGGCACCGAGGTCGACTTGGTCCTGCTCCCGCCGCTCACGCCGATCCCGGCGCCGCAGCAGATCGAGCGCGGCCCGGCGCACCGATGTAATCAACAGGGGCAACGGATCGCCCGCCAACGCACGCTGCCCCCGCCAGTAGCGCACGAAGGCTTCCTGCACCACATCCTCCGCATCGGCCGCCGAGCGCGTCCATTGTCGGGCCACCAGCAGCAACCGGGCGCCGTAGTGGCGAAACCAAGTGCGCCAATGCGGATCGGTGGGGACGGAATCGGACATGGATCGAACAGGGAAAACCGGGAAATCGGGCGGCACGGGAAACGACGACGCGTTGATCGCGTTTCTCCCTAAGCGCCACCGAGCGGATTCTTTGTCTAAAAATTCGCCCAAAAGTTCGGTCGGCTCCCGTATCTGATCGCGGCGGATGCGCTCCCTACGTGCCGCGACGGCAGCTATCGCCACTCCTAAATTGAAACGGCCCGGGGTTTCCCCCGGGCCGCGTTGCGAGTCTAACTAAAGAAAAGGCTGTTGCTGACCGAGGTCAGCGGGTCGTTTAGCGCAGTGCCTTGGCGGATTTGCGGTAGTCTTCGACCATGACCGCGATGACGGCCGCGATCGTGTAGAGGCCGAAGACGACCACAAACGACTGCAGGGTCAGCGAGACCGAGGCGATCCACGCGAGGGCGACCACAGAGCCACCGATGAGGGCGTAGAGGAGGTTTTTGTCGTTCATAGTAGTTTCTTTCTTCTTCTGAGTCAGCCGGACGATCCGGTCGACGGGCAGAGATTACACCGAAATCCATAATAGTTGAACTATTTGATAACTATGTTTTCCATAGGTTTTTCCTATGGAATTGCACCAGTTGCGCTACGTGCTCGCCATTGCCGACACCGGCAATTTCACCAAGGCGTCGCAGGCCATGTTTGTCAGCCAACCTTCCCTAAGCCAGCAGGTTGCAAAATTGGAAAAGGAACTCGGCCATCGCCTGTTTCACCGCCTGGGCCGGCGGGCGGTGCCGACCGATGCGGGTGCCGTGTTTATTGAGCGGGCCCGGCGGATCATCTTTGAAGTGGACAATGCCGCGTCGGAAATCCGCGACGACCCGGACTTGGGCCGGCAAATCACCGTGGGAGCCATTCAGACGGTGGCACCCTACATTCTGCCGGACCTGATCCAGCGTTGCCGCGAGCAGTATCCCAATCTGCAAATCAGCACCTATGAAGGATTTCGCGGGGATCTCATCGCCGGTGTGCTCGACGGCAACATCGATCTCGCCATCGTGGCGCTACCGCACAACGACCCGCGCCTGTCGGTGGAGCCCATCTTCTCCGAGCCACTGCTGCTGGCGGTCGGGCGCAACCATCCGCTGGCCACCAAACGCACGTTTACCGTGGCCGATCTGGCCGAGGAAACGTTCATCATGATGGGCCGCAGCAGCACGTTGACGGAGCAGGTTTCGCAGTTTTGCGGCGAACACGATTTCGAGCCGCGCATCGGCTACCGCTGTGGTCAGGTCACGACGCTCAAGGCGTTGGTCGGGCTTGGCCTCGGCATCGCCATTTTGCCGCGGCTGGCCCAGCATCCCGACGATCACGGCTCCATCGTTTACCGGCAGGTGCAGGGCCGTGCGCCGCGGCGCGAGATCGGCATCGTGCGCCACCTCCAACGCTACCAAAGCCGCGGCACGGTGCAGTTTTTGGAACTGTTGCGCCAAAGTTTCCGGCGGTTCGGCGACGCCTGAACCGACGCCTTCGCCACTGTCGCAAATCGCTGGCCTGCGGATAAAATTCCCAGGCATTTCTGGCCCCGGTGGTTGCGTCCGTTCCGTTCGCGACCGTGAGTCTCCGGCCCATGTCCGCCGCCGCCACGCCCGCCGAACACCAATCCGTGCCCAACGAGCGCGCGCTGCTGCTGACGCTCGCCGCGGTGCAGTTCGCCAACGTGCTCGACTTCATGATCATGATGCCGCTCGGGGCCAGCATCATGGCGGTGTTCTCCATTTCCCCGCGGGAATTCTCCTGGTTGGTGGCGGCCTACGGCACGGCAGCGGCGATTTCCGGGTTTGCCGGCGGTTTCGTGCTGGATCGCTTTGATCGCAAAAACGCCCTGCTGGTGCTCTTCACCGGCTTCATCGGCGCCACCCTCGCCTGCGCGCTGGCACCGACCTACGAGACGTTGCTGGGCGCACGCCTCGCGGCCGGCGCCTTTGGCGGCGTGGCCGGATCGGTGGTGACGGCAATGGTGGGCGACGTCGTGCCGCCGCATCGGCGCGGCCGGGCGATGTCGACCGTGATGTCGGCCTTTCCGCTCGCGTCCATCGCCGGCGTGCCGCTCTCGATCATGCTGGCCAACGTCTTCGAATGGCACGCGCCGTTCTTCCTCCTCACCGGCATGAGTGTGGTGATTCTCGGCATCGCGTGCAAAACCCTGCCGCATGTCGCCAGCCATCGCAGCGAGCAATCCGCCTGGCGCCAGATGCGGGAAATCCTGGCGCATCCGGTGCATCAACGCGGTTTCATGCTCGGCGCCACGTTGATCTTTGCCGGTGCCTGCATCGTGCCGTTCATGGCGCCGTCGCTCATCGCCAACGTCGGGCTTTCGGAAAATCAACTGCCCTTCATCTACCTGTCCGGTGGCCTGTGTTCGTTTTTCGCCATGCCGTGGCTGGGCCGTCTCTCGGATCGCTACGACAAGTGGCACGTGCTGCTGGTCGTGACCGTGCCGGCGGCGATCGCCGTCACCATCCTCACCCGGCTCGGCCCCACGCCGCTGCCGATCGCGGTGCTGCTGGCGGGCTTTTTCTTCGTCGGCATGGCGGGACGTTTTCCGCCCACAATGGCAATGATTACCAACTCGGTCGAAGCGCGCTACCGCGGCGGCTTCATGTCCGTCATCAGCGCCGTCCAGCAAGGCGCCTCGGGCCTGGCCAACATCACCGCCGGCTTTCTCGTCAGCGCCGCGCCCGACGGCCGCCTCGTCGGGTATCCGCGCGCCGGTTACGTTTCCCTCGGCGCGTTCATGCTTACGGTCTGGCTGGCGTGGCGTCTGCGCGCCATCGCGCCCCACGCCGCGCGCAATCCCGCCCATGACCATGTCGCCGTGGCCAGTCCACCTTCGGCCGGGCCGGCCGCCGACGCCGTCGACACGCCGCGACGCTCTTTCGAAAACACCGGCTGAATTGCATTTGCGAAACGTCCGACCGCGGCTAGGTTGACCGCGCTATGATCGACCTGCTCAAGAAAACCCTCCTGGCGGGCGTGGGTGCCGCCGTCATCACGAAGGAAAAGATCGAGACCACCCTCGACGACTTGGTGCGCCAGGGCAAAGTCAACGCCCAGGATGCGCGCATCATGGCGGACAAGATCGCCGAGCAGGGGCGGCGCGAGTTCGACGAACTCTCCCAGGACCTGAGCCAACGCATCTCGCAACTGGTCAACAAGTCGGCCTCCGGCGCCGACGCCCGCATCACCGCGCTTGAGGAGCGCATCAAAGTGCTCGAAGCCAAGCTCCAGGAACCGCCGTCACGCGTCGGCGAACCGTGAAACCCTTCGACCTGCTCGGCAACGCCGTCCGCGCCAAGGAGATCTTCACGGTCTTCGCCCGCCACGGGTTCGCCGACTTCATCAACCAGCTCGAATTGCCCGCCGGGCTGGCGCGGCGTTTCCAATCCACCGGCCCGCTGCGCCGTTCGAAATGGGAACGCATCCGCCTCGCCGCCGAGGAACTGGGGCCGGCGTGGGTGAAGTTCGGCCAGTTGCTCAGCATGCGGCCCGACCTCATCCCGCATCCGCTCATCCTCGAACTGCGCAAACTGCAGAACGCCGTGCCGGCGGTGCCGTTCGAGCGTATCCGCGAACACATTACAGAGGAGCTGGAGGGCGACCCGGCGGAGGTCTTCGCCACGTTCAACGAAACGCCGGTGGCCGCCGCCTCGCTGGCCCAGGTTTATTTCGCCACCCTGCGCGACACCGGCGCCGAGGTCGCCGTGAAAGTGCAGCGACCCGACATCGCCCGCCTCATCCACGCCGATCTCGACCTTGCCAACTGGCTCGCCCACCAGCTCCACCAGCGCGTCGCCGCGCTGCGCCCTTACGACCTCGAGGCGGTGATCGAGGCCGTGCGCGAGGGCGTCGAGCGCGAACTCGATTTTCGCCACGAGGCGCGCAACCAGACCTATTTCAACACCATCAATCCCGACGCCGCCCACGTCTTCGCGCCCCGGGTCCACGACGCCTTCACCACCCCGCGGCTGCTGGTGATGGAACGCATCTCCGGCGAGGCCGTCGGCTCGGAAAAACTTCCGCCCGAACAGGCGCGCAGCATCGCCGCCCACGGCGCCAGTTCCATCGTGCATCAAGTGCTGGTCGACGGATTTTTTCACGCTGATCCCCACGCCGGCAACGTGCTCATCACCGCCGACGGGCGGCTGTGTTTTCTCGACTGGGGCCTGGCCGGCCACCTCACGCGCCGCCTGCGCTACGCCCTGGCCGATTTCTGGACCGCCGCGGTGGAAGGCGACGCCGAACGGGTCGTCCGTATCGCCGCCGATCTGGCCCCGCCCGGCGCCCGGCTCGACCTGCGGGCGATGGAAAAGGACGTCACCCTCGCCCTGCGCGAGGAACTCAACTTCGCCATCGGCCGACAGGAAATCGGCCGCGCCATGCTCAAGTTGCTCTTTATCTTCGGCGATCACGGCGTGCCGCTGTCGCGCGACTACGCGATGATGGCCAAGTCTGTCCTCGCCATCGAGGAAGTCGGCCGCGTGCTCGACCCCAAGTTCGATCTGCGCGAACACGCCGGCCCGGTCATGCGCGAACTGTTCAAGGATCGCGTCGGGCCGCGTTCCGTGGTCCGCCGCACCCGCGAATTCGTGCGCGGCATGCTGGCCGGGTTGCAGGATCTGCCCGGCGGGTTGCAGCGACTCGTGCGCCGCTTCGAGCACGACGACCTCACCATCAACCTGCAGCACAAAGGCCTCGACGATCTCGACAACGCGATCGAACACGCCTCGAACCGCATCACCATGGGCGTGGTGTCAGGCTCGCTGATCATCGGCTCGTCCATGATCATCACGACCGGCATCCGGCCGCTGCTTTTTGGTTACCCCGCGCTCGGCCTGATCGGCTACCTGCTCTCCGCCATGGTCGGCTTCTACATCATCTGGGACATCGTCCGCCACGGCCGGCGGCGTTAGCTGGCGTCGTTTCACGCCTTGAAGCCGATTACATCGCGAGGGATCGGGCGCGTTGGACGAGTTCGATAAACTCGCGCCGCCAGCCGCCGACATCCGCGCCCACGGCCGACTCCGCCCAGGTCGTCACCTGGTCGAAGGTGCTCGTCCCGCGAAACTCCGAATCGCGCAACACCAGCCCGAATCCGGCCACGGCGGCGGCGAACTTGAAATCCGTCGACGCCGCCGCAAACGACGCGCCGGTGTCGGCCAGCGGAAATTCCCAGCGCCGGCTTTCCCCGCCGGCAGGCGGTTGCGCCCGCACCTTCACCGTGAGTAGTTCGCCGCGCAGCGCCGTGGGCGTGGCCGCAAGCAGACTCGTTTTCGCTCCCGGCTGGTAACGCAACTCGTCAATCGCCGGCAGCGCGGACAACGCATCAGTCGCGGCCGTTCGCGCCGGCACCACTTCATACAACGCGGTCACGGTGTGCCCGGCGCCGATCTCGCCGCCGTCGGCGGCATCATCGTTGAACTGTTCCGCTGCCAGCGCCCGATTCTCGTATCCGATCAATCGATACGATGAGACCTGCGCCGGGTTGAACTCGACCTGAATCTTCACGTCGCGCGCAATCGTCGTGAGGGAGCCCTCCACCTGCTCGACCAGCAGACGGCGCGCTTCGCGCAGAGTGTCAATGTAACCGTGGCGGCCGTTGCCCGCCGCCGCCAGTTGCTCCATCAGATCGTCGCGATAGTTGCCCGTGCCGAAACCGAGCGTGGTGAGAAACACATCCGAATCGGCCTGCGTCGCGATCAACGTGCGCAACTCGGTGAGGCCGGTCACGCCGACGTTAAAATCGCCGTCGGTGCAGAGGATAATGCGGTTCACGCCGCCGTCCACAAAGTTGGCCCGGGCGACATCGTAAGCGAGTTGGATGCCACCGGCGCCGTCGGTCGAACCGCCGGGATTCAGACCATCGAGCGCGGCGCGAATTGCGTTGGCCTTTCCGGCCGGAGTCGATGGCAACACCAGTCCCGAAGCGCCGGCGTAGGTGACGATCGCCACCCGGTCGTCGGGCCGCAGCCGGTCGAGCAGCAACCGCATCGCGTCCTTGACCAGAGGCAGCTTGCGCGGGTCGTCCATCGAGCCCGAGACATCGAGCAGAAAAACCAGATTGGCCGGCGCACGGGCCGCGGTCGCGACTTCCCGGCCCTTCAAGCCGATGCGCACGAGGCGGTGCTCCGGCGCCCATGGCGCGGCGGCGACTTCGAGATGAGCGGCAAACGGCGCGTCGTCGTCAGCCGCAGGCGGTGCGTAATCATAGTCGAAGGCGTTGACCAGTTCCTCGACCCGCACGGCATCGGCGGGAGGCAGGCGGCCGTCGTTGAGCAGGCGGCGCACGTTGGCGTAGCTGGCACTGTCGATGTCGACCGCGAAAGTGGAAAGCGGCTGGGCCGCGACGGACTGCCACGTCTGCTCGCGAATCACCGCATAACGTTCGCCGGCCGGCGGATCGACGTCGCGTGCCGTCGCCCCCAACAACACCTGGCGCGCCGAAAGCGTGCCTTCTGAGCTTCGCGTGCGCCGGCGGCAGAGGTGGCCGCCGCCTGCAGGTTCGCCGCCTCGGCTTCGATCTCGTTGCGGAAGGCTTCTGTGCTGGCCGGAAGCGGCTCGCTCCCGACGCCCGACTCCGCTTGCTCTCGACCGATTTCGACAAGCATCGGCGGGAGTTTGACCGCGCCGGGGCTGTCCGGCCCCCGCGGCTGCATGACCGTGTCGGGCAACAGTTCCGCGTTCGCCGTATCGGCGGCTTCACTCGGTGCCGGCAGAGCGGTGA
>CBINJL010000004.1:0-19131 GCA_966250925.1 uncultured Opitutus sp.
ATCGCTCGCACTATGAGGACGTCCTGATCGGCCGGGTGCGCTCCCTGCTCTACAAACTACCGGAGGTGAAAATCGATCTACTGACCGATACGGGACAGCGCACATCCCATCGCCTGCCCGTCACCATGGCATCCGCCGGTTTTGCAACCTCTCCCTACCTCGCCAGTAACCAGCACATGCGCCGATACCAGCAGGGCACGTCCGTGCCACGGATCGAGTCGTTCTCACTTCAAGTCCGCAACGATGCGCACCTGTGGTTCTCTGACGAGATCACCGTGCGTTTCACTCGCCAGCCGCCCTACCCGCGCACCTTTCCGGAAGCGGGAGATCTCGCCGCTGGCTCTTTCCGCGGCTTCAGTCACTCGCCTGACGCCATCGACTCCGCCTATTACCCCAACATCATCGAGGAAAATGGCCAGAACCGCCTGTTCTCGCATCCGCCCTGCCGCATGCGTTTCGATCTGGACGATCAACCCCGACGCGTCAGCGGTCATTTCGGATTCTTCGCCGGCGCCTACACCGGCGAAGGCAAAACCGATGGCGCCCAATTTGTGGTCGAATGGACCGACTCCGAAGGCAGAACGATCGAACTGCTCAACCGCACGCTCGAACCCCGCACTCGGCCGGCGGATCGCTCCGACCAGACCTTCGACCTCGAATTGCCCGCCGGTCGTGGTCAGTTGACGCTTGTCACCCGCGTAGGTGCGGCGGGTGACATCGCCTACGACTGGGTCTATTGGGCTGATGTTGTGATCCAATGATGCCAAGCGACGCCAAACCTTCCGCCTCCCCGCCGCCCCACGCGGCCGGCCGCAGCTTGCCCGCGTGGCTGGAGCCAGTGCTGTTAACGTTGCTGACCTGGCTTACGCTAATCACCTTCCCGATCCTCCATCCGCTGTCGCTCGATCCGTCGTGGCGGATGGCGCTCGATTACTTTGCACAGACCGACTTCCAGTTCGGCACCGACATCGTATTCACCTATGGGCCACTCGGCTATCTGTCGGCCACCCAGGCCACCGATCGCAATTTCACCGCCCATCTTCTCTGGCAGATCGGACTGAATCTCCCGCTTGCCGCGATGCTGGTTAACGCCGGCCGTGAATTGGGCGGGTTGCGCAAGTTTTTCTACTACGCTTTCCTGCTCTGTCTCGCCGCCGGGTTTGCCGATGTTTTCCAGATCATCGCGATCCTGCTTTCAAATCTGCTGTTGCTGCAGGAACGCGTGAACAAACGTCCGTGGCTTTCAGCCGGAATCGTCGCCATCACCGGACTGCTCGCCTTGGTGAAGTTCACCAATCTGATGTATGCGCTGTTCGCAGTCGCCTGCGTCGTCACGGCCTTCGGCTACCAGCGACAATGGCGACGCGCCGGCCTCATCGCAGCGGCGTTCGTCACAACTTACTGCGCCGGCTGGCTCGCCTGCGGCCAATCGCTGACGAACATTCCGATCTACTTTCTCAACTCGCTCGAAGTCGCGGCCGGTTACGTGGCTACCATGGGGCTCCAGGAGCCTCGCATCATGTTTTGGTATGGCGTAACCTCGGGCCTGCTGCTGGTGGTTTATTTGACGCTCACGCTGTGGCGGCCGGAAAACCCCTCGCTCGCCTTGGCCGCCTGGGCCATCGCCGGCGCCGGTGGTTTTCTCAATTGGAAACACGGCTACGTGAGGGCCGACGGCCACATGCTGGCGCATTTCTTCTACGCGCTCTTTTTCGTTTCGCTGCACGGTTCTCTGCTCTCAATCGCGCGCCCGTTTCGGCTCCTCCAGGCTGGCATCGCCGCGGGTATTCTTGCGATCGCCGTTTTGGCCATCTCCTGGATGTCACCGTCCACCCTTCTTTACGGTCCCGGCATCTTTAATGAGCGCATTGTCACCAATCTGCGCAACCTGCGCGACCTCGCCGCCACTCGGCAGAAGATGATCGACGAATATCATCGGATGAAGTCCGACCTGCGGATGCCCTCGCTGCAGATTCTCGGTCAGGATGGTCGCCGCGTTGATGTCCTGGGACACGAAGTCGGCTTCGCCGTCGTCAACGACGTCAATTACCACCCGCGGCCCACCCTCCAGGGTTACGGCGCGCAAAACCCGCATCTGGCCGACTTGAACTACCAGGCCTACGCCGATCCGATCCGCGCGCCTGCCCTGGTGCTGAGTCGCGAGGAAACCGTCGACGACCGCCTGCCCACCCTCGACGACGCGCGCGTGCGGCGTCACTTGTATCATCATTATCACTACGTGATGAACGAAAACGGCTTCCTTGTCTGGATGCCCAATGCGAGCGTGGACGCCTCGCTCGACGAACGCGTTCTGATCGAGGAACACACCGTCGGATTCGGCGAGATGGTCGAAACGCCTCACCGCGGCGACGAACTCATCTATTGCGAAGTCGACATCCCCTCGACGCTGCTCGGCAAGCTGCGCAGCTTCCTCTACAAACCGCCGCCCGTGTATGCAAAAACCGACGACGGTGGCAGCGACCAGCGCCGTTTTCTGCTTCCGCCGGACATGGCGCGGGCGGGTTTCCTCACCTACCCTTACTTTTCCAATCAGGACAACATCGTGCGCTACTGGCACGGCGAACTCGCACCGCGCCTGATGCGCTTCTCCGTCGAGACCGACGAGGACGCGAAGAAGTATTTTTCCGACGAGATCCACGTGCGGTTCTACGCCTATCCGCCGATCCCGCGCACCGGCGAACCGCCGCCGAAACCAGAGGCACTCACCTTCCGCCCGGTGGGTCGCATTCCGAAGTCGGTGGAAACCGATATCGGCGTGGCCGCCGCGCCCGGACCGGCCGGCGCACCGGAACGTCTGCTCGTCCACGCGCCGAGTGCCTTGGTTTTTGCGCTCGACGGCAACGTGCGCCGCGTCGCCGGCGTGTTCGGCCTTTTTGAAGGCGCCTACACCGGCAACGGCGACACCGATGGCGTGGACTTCTCCATCGCCTGGCGCCCCGATGCCGCGAGCGCCCCCACGGTGTTGTGGCAACGCGGCCTCGCGCCCAAGACCGAACCGGGCGACCGCGGCGCACAACCGTTTGCCGTCACCGTCCCTGAAGGCGCCGGCGAATTGATCCTGCGCACCCAGCCAGGCAACCGAGGCAACCTCGCCTACGACTGGGCCTACTGGACCGAAGTGACTTTCGAACCGTGATGCAAACCGGCGCATTCCCCAATTCCCCGGCCGAACGTCTTCGCCGATTTCGTCCCTGTCTCGGACAACTTGGCGGCGAGTTGCTGATCGCGCTGGTGTTGTTCGCCAGCTTCATCACCTATCCGGCCAATCCCGGCGCCGATCTCGATTCGTCATGGCGGCAGGTGCTCGGCGCCGTCGCGGATGGTCGGCTGCAATTCGGCGGCGACATCGCCTTCACCTACGGTCCGCTGGGCTACCTGCTCACGCCGTCCAGCACCGGCGCCTTCGCCACCGCCCATTGGTATTGGCAGGTGGGGCACGCCATCGTGTTTGCGCTCATCGTGCTGGCGTTTTCGCGCGCCTATCGTGGCGCCTTGCGCGGATTGGTCATTGCGATCTTCGCCGTGATTCTGGCCCCGCAGGTCGAGTTGATCCATTTGCTGATGCTGATGCTCGGTGTCTTCGCCTACGGGCGTCATGGAACTTCCGGGCATGCGCTTTGGGCGGTCGGACTCGGGCTGTGGCTCGGTGTTTCGAGTCTGGAAAAATTCACCCATCTGATTTTCGCCGGGGCGCTCGTGCCTTCACTCGCCGTGCTCGCCTGGCTGCAGGGGCGCCGCAACCACGCCTGGCTTTTGCCGGTGTCGTTTCTGGCGACCTTCGTCCTCGGCTGGCGACTCTGCGGGCAGCACCTCGGCGACATCCCCGCCTATCTGGCCGGAGCCGCCGAAATCAGCAGTGGCTACAGCCTCAACATGGGCCTGGCGTGTCCGCCCGCGCTCACCGTCCTCGCGTTGATCACGGCAACGCTCACCGCCGGCTACGCGCTGCTCCACCTCTGGCGAAACCCCGGCTGGATGCGCGCCGCCGCCATCGTGCTGCCGGCGTTGCTGATGGCATTTCTCAATTGGAAACACGGCTTTGTGCGGGCGGACGCGCACACGCAGGTTCACTTCCTTTATCAGCTGTTTCTCGTTCTCGTCCTGCCGGTGTTTCTCGCCGGCATCGCCGTGCCACCGCTGCCGGCCCGCGTGTTGCGGCTGGGCGCTGTCGTGGCGGGAGTCCTCTGCCTGCTCGGACTCTGGTGGTCGGCGCCGGCCACGTTTCCGCTTTCGCTCCGGCAGTGGAATTATCGCGTGCTCGCGACCAAGGATCGGCTGACTCACCAAGGCCGCTGGGACGGCGAACTGCGCGACACCATCAATCATGCCCGCAACGCCTTTCTCCTGCCGGATGTGGCCCAAAAGATCGGCGGCGCGAGCGTCGATGTGCTAGGGCACGAAAACGCCTACGCGATTTTCAACGGATTCAACTACACCCCGCGGCCGGCGTTTCAGGGCTACTTCGCCACCACGTCCGGCTTGATGGCACGCAACGCCGCGTGGTTCACCGGCACGCATGCGCCTGAGTTCGTGCTGCAAAAACTCCAGACCATCGACGATCGTCTCCCCGCGCTCGACGACTCCCTGGCCACGCTGGCGGTGTATCAAAACTACCGACTGCTCGGCGAATTTCGCCGCTTCCTGCTCTGGCAGCGCCGCACCGATGCCCCGCCCGCCAGCCCGCCGCAACTCATCGCCGAAACGGAGGCCAGTTGGGGCGAATCTGTTGTCGTCCCTGATGACGCCGACGGCCCGATCTGGTGCGAGGTCGCGCTCGCGCCCAACCTGCTGGGACGCCTCAAAACCACCCTCTACAAACCCGAGTCGTTGCGCATTCAGGTCAACGATTCCTCGGGTTTCAGCATGACCTACCGCTACCTCGCCTCCACCGGCGCGGTCGGTTTTCTCGTCGCGCCGCATCTCGTTTCCAACTTCGACCTCCTGCAGGCCCAGCGCACCGTCGACGCACCGCAGATAAAGGACTTTCGCCTGCTGCCCGCGGATGGCGCGACCACGGCCGATTACCCGGATCGCTTCACCGTGCGGTTCCTGCGCCTGCCCCCGTTTGCGAAAAATCCAGACATCACCGGCACGGACCGCGAAACGTTGTTCCGCAGCTTCAGTCAACTGCCCGTGCGTTACGAAGCGTTTTATCAGATCGCCGAATTGCCTGAATACGATCAACCGGTCGTGTCGGTGCACCCGCCGGGTCTGCTCGAGTTTCGTCGTCCCGAATCGGCCACGCGATTGACCGGCAAATTCGCGTTCTTCCTCACTGCTCTGGCGGAAGGCAATGCCTCCGACGGCGTGCGGTTTGTCATCGAATGGAAAGGCGCCGACGGCGAACACCGCACCTTGTTTGATCGCACGCTCGAGCCTACGCGCGTCCCGGCTGATCGCACCGTGCAATCGTTCGACGTCGCGTTGCCACCGGGCCCCGGTCTGGTGCGCATGATCACCGACCCCGGCCCGTCCTTTGACCTGTCCTACGACTGGGTATATTGGCAGGACATCAGTTTCACCGACGGCACCGAACCATGAGCCTGCCTCCCGCGTTATCTCGGCTCGCTCGCATCCTGCGTCGTCAAGGCTGGGCCATCGCACTGGTCGCGGGGTTGATGCTCTATCTCTTCACGCCGCCGGAAAAAGTCGCCGACACCACGCTCGACGTTTCCAACTTCACCTCCTACGCGCACTTCACCGCGACCGGCGTCGCGTATGGCGGCGAGGTGCTGCCGATGGTCGGCCCCTACGGCTTCGTGCTCTACGGCGAATACTACGGCGGCTACCTGTATTGGACCCGCATCGCGATCGAGCTGGGCGTGCTGCTCGGTTTCGGCGTGCTGGTTGTCTGGTTCATGCGCTGGATCTCCGGCTGGGGCTGGCGCGCCCTGTGGCTCGTCGGAGTGCTCACGATGATTCCCAACATTTCCGACGCCGCGTTTGACCTCGCGATTCTGTTGTCGGGTCTGTTCCTCGTGCTGGCCCCGCGCTGCAGTCGCCGCGAGCTGGCGTGGCACTGCGTTGTCGCGGCCTATGTCGCGTTCCTCGCCCTGCTCAAGGGCACGCAGTTCAACTTTGCCCTTCTCACCCTCGCCGTGGCCACCGCCGGCGCGCTGCGCGACCGCGCGTGGCGGGCGGCGCTCATCGTGCCCGGCGCGTTTTTATTCGCCTTGCTTGGCTGGTGGAGTCTGGCCGGCCAATCCCCATTGGATCTGCCGCGTTTCGTGCACGGCATGATCGAGCTTTCCCACGGCTACAACGACGCGATGGGCCTGCAGGAACCGGACTTCGCTTTCCGCACCGGTGCCGCCGCCGGGCTGCTGCTCCTCGGCGGATGCGCCGCCGGCATCCTCCTGGCGCGATTCCGTCCCCCGCTCGCCGGGGCGTTTCTGCTCGTGGCCGCGTTCACCTTCATCAGCTGGAAACACGGCTTCGTGCGCGCGGACGGTCACGTGATGATCTTTTACCGGTATGCCGGACTGCTCGCCGGATTCCTTCCGGCGCTGTTCACGCGTCTCGAGTTCTCCCGCCCTGCAGCCATCGCCCCCGCACCGGCGCCGTGGCTGGCTCTGGGGCCGATGGGCATGGCGTTTGTGTTTTCCGTCCTCGCCACTGGCGAACATTCGCTGGCCATTCTGCGCTGGGAAATCGAAACGATGCTTTCGCTCCCAGGAAAGCATCTCGGCCAGTTCCGCAGTCTCGGTGAAACCAGCGTTGAACTCGAACGCCGCCTGGCCTCCGCCCGCTCCGCTTACGCCCTGCCCCGCATCCGCCGTCAAGTCGGCGATGCCCCGATCGACTTCTTCGGCACCGAACACGGCTACCTGCTGCTCAACGATCTCAACTACCACCCCCGGCCCATGGGCGGAGGCGCGTTCAACGTATTCACTTCCTGGCTACAACAGCAGAACGCGGACTTCATCGCCGACTCCTCCCGTGCCCCGGACTACTATCTCGTCCACCTCGGCTCGATCGACAATCGCATCGAAGCCCAGGACGACCCACTGGCGCTGCACGCGATCCTCACCCATTACGAGCCGGTCGACGCCGAGCGCGGCATGCTCCTGCTGCAACGCCGGGCCACCCCGCTCCCGGCGGAACTTCGCCCTGTGGCGGAAGCCACCGTCGTGTTTGAGGAATGGATCGAGCTCCCGGAGGTTTCCGCCGACGAGATGCTCTTCGTTCGTTTCGACCTGCCGCTCGGGTTCGACGGTCGTCTGCGCAGTTTTCTCTACAAGCCCCCGCTGTTGTTTGCCCACGTCGACGGCCCGGGCATCGGTGCCGCCCATTATCTTCGTTTGTTGCCGCCGATGGTCAGAAATCCCATCCCGATTTCGCCCTATCTCGCGGTCAATCGGGACCTGCTTGATCTGCAAAGCGATGCTCCGGCCAAGCGTGCCGCCAGGATCATGCTCTCCTCGCCGCAACCCGGACTCTGGCAGACGTCCGGACTTCGTGCTGAGTTTTTCGCCGCCCCCCGGCCACGTCTGCCCGCCGATACCGTCGCTGGCCTGCAGCAGCGTATTCAGTTTCCCACCACGTCAGAACCGCCGCTGGAAATCGTTCCGACGGACAGCCCTCTGCGTGAAATCGACGGCCGGCTCGTGCGCATGATTCATCCGTTGGGACACCTGGCCTTCAAACTCGATGGCGATGAGACGACGGTAAGTTTTGCCTTCGGCCTGCTCGACGGCTCGTGGCAGGGCGGCGGCGAAACCGACGGAATATCGGTCCGCGTCGAATTGAGATCCCCTTCCGGGAGCAGTCAGGAACTCTACCGCCGCGACATCCGCCCCGCCACCGTCCCCGCCGACCGCGGACGGCAGACTGCACAGGTGCCGATTCCCGCCATTTTCGAACCAGGCTCGGTGCTGTATCTAAAAACTGACTACGGGCCCGACAACAACGGCGCGTGGGACTGGTCCTACCTGGCCGATGTTCGCATCAACGGCGCACCGTTTCGCGCCCTGCAATTTCCCGGCTTCGATTTACTCCCGCAGGCGACGGAGGGCACGCATTGCGCGGTCCTCGGGTTCGGCGAGCGGCGAGTGGTTTTGCTCAGTTCTCCCGGCGCACTCATCTTCGACCTGCCGTCAAAACCGACCCAGCTGACCTTCGGCGCCGGCCTGATCGAAGGTGCGTATCTCGAAGGTCAGACCGACGGCGCCGATTACATTATTGAACAACTCCGGGTCGACGCGGCGCCGGAGGAACTTTACCGGCGGGAACTGCGACCACTGGATACGTTGGCCGACCGCGGCACTGTCACCATTTCAGTCCCCCTGCCGGCCGGAAACCCCGGCGACCGCTTCCGCATTCGCATCGATCCCGGCCCCGCCGGCAACGGCGCTTGGGATTGGACCTACCTCGAGCAACTGCATCTGCAATGACCACGTCCGCGACTTCGTTCCCCGCTTCGTTTGGGTCCGCGCTGCGTCGCCCCTGGGTGGCCTGGACGTTCGCGGGCTTCATCCTGACCTGGTATTTCATCGTCCCGCCGCGGACCGTGATGGATGTCGGACTCGATTCGTCCAACTACGGCACCTACGCGCAGTTTGTCGCCGAAGGGAAAGCCTACGGTCCCGAGGTGATACCCATGGCGGGTCCGCTGGGCTTCGTGCTTTACGGTCACACTTACGCCGGTTACCTGTTTTACCCCCGCTGGGCGCTGGAAATCCTGATGAAGGCCGGGTTCGCCGCGCTGGTGCTGCATCTCTTTGCTCACATTCGCGTGCGACCGCTGGCCTGGGGATGGCTTGCGGCCGTCCTCGTGCTGACGCCCGCGGTGGACGACCTGTTGCATGACCTCACCCTGCTGCTGGCCGGACTGGTGTTGCTCCGCGCGCATCACGGCGGCAGCTCGCGTTGGGCGTGGTTCGCCGCGGCGTTGATGGGACCGTTCTCGTTACTGAAAGGCACCCATCTGGTGACGGCCTCCCTCATCGTGGGATTGAGTCTGGGCTGGAGCCTGTGCCGTCGGCGCTCGCGCGAAGGTGTGCTGCAGGTCGCGGTCTTTGTCGGGTCGGTGCTGCTGGCTTGGATTTGCACCGGACAAAATCCGGCGAATCTGCCGCTCTACGTGCGCAACACGCTGGACCTCTCGTCCGGCTACAACGCCACCATGGGGCTCGACGAACTGCCGGTATATTTTGCCTCCGGTCTGGCGTTGGCAATCGGGTGCATCGCGCTGGGCGGTCTCGCGCTCTGGATCTCCCGCCGCGAACCGGGCCGAGTGATCGCCCTGCTGCTGCTGGCGTTTTTCGGCTTCATCAAATGGAAACACGGTTTCCTGCGCGCCGACGGTCACGTGCTGATTTTCTTCGCCTCGGTCGCAGTGCTCGCGCCGACGTTGTGGATCATTCTGCGCGGAGCGTGGTTCGCTTCCGCCGCACCGTTGCCGCCCCGCCTGCGACCGGTGACGCTGGCGCTTTTCACGGCGGTGACAACCTGGGCGGTTCTGAGTGCGAGCGGATACTCGTTCGCCCGCCTCGGCGGCATCATGAAATCGACCGGCGCCAACTGGGTGGCGAACAGTCCTTACCTCTTCACTCCCGGCCACGTGCAGCGCGATCTGGAAACCAAACTCACGCACAATCGCCGCGAATTCGATGTGCCGCAGATCCGCAACGAAGTTGGCGCCGATCCGATCGACTTCTTCGGCTTCGAACAGGGCGTGCTGCTGCTCAACGGACTGAACTACCAACCACGCCCCATGGGCGGCGGCACCTTCAACGTATTCACTCCGCGGTTACAACAGATCAACGCCGGCCATGTCTCCGATCCCACCACCGCGCCGCCGTGGTTTCTGATGAAGATCGGATATCTCGATGATCGTTTCGCCGCTGCGGAAGACGGCTCCACGCTGCGCGCATTGCTCAACCACTATTCCCCGCGTCTGATGCAGCGGGACTACCTCCTGCTGCATCGACGTAGCGGGCCGACGACCTCCGCGACGCCTGTTTTGCGCAGTGAAACCACGGTGCAACCGGGCGCGGTGGTCGAAGTGCCGACGCCCGAGGCCGGCGGGATGATCCTGTTCAGTCTGGTCAGCGAACTTGATCTGTGGGGACGCGTGCAGTCGCTGCTTTATCGTCCGCCTGACGTCACGTTGCAGGTGCGGATGGGTGATCGCGAACTGTGGCGCGAATTCGCCCTCAAGCCGCTCACGGTCCGGCACCCGACATTGATCTCTCCGTTGGTCGACACCAACGGCGACATCATCGACCTCTACGATCCGCACGCCACTTCCGACACTCCCATCACGGCCCTTCGTCTCGAAACGGAGCCCGGATTTCGCGAAGACAGTTTTCGGATCACGTTCTATGAAACTCCGCGGCCGTTGCCGCCAGAAGGAACCGACATCGTCGAAATCCGCACCTACGCCGATCATCCTCTCTTCAATCGGGAGCCGACCGAAAAAGTATTCGAGGAATCCGCGATCAAGGAACTGAACAAGGAACCGGTGCAGATCGTGCACGCGCCCGGAAGCATCACCTGGGACCTGCAACCCGGCGACCAGCAGATCCTGTTCAGCTACGGCATCATGCCCCAGGCCTACCTCGACGAGACCAAGACCGACGGCGTCGAGTTCAACGTCGAAATCCATTGGGCGGACGGCGACGGCCGCATCATCTGGCAGCGCATGATGCGTCCGCAACGGAACGTCGAAGATCAGGGCATGCAACGCATCCGCCTGCCGCTTCCGCCCTACGAACCCGGCATGAAACTGCGCATCCGCACTCATCCCGGTCAGGACAACGACGGTGCCTACGACCAGAGCTACGTTACCCGTTTTCAGATCAAACAAGGTCCCTTGATCGGGGCGCAGTTCAGCGGTCTCGGCGTCGTTCCCTCCAGCGGCCAACTGCCGCGCGATGCCGTGGCAGGCATCGGCGACACGCCAGTTTACCTGCTGCACGCGCCCAGCCAGGTGCGCATCCCTGTTCCGGCCAGCGCGACGCGCGTTGCGTTTGACTATGGTCTCCTTCCCGGCGCCTATGAAAACGGCGGCCGGAGCGATGGCGTCGAATACGGAGTCTTCATTCGTCGCGGCGATGAGGCGCCAAGATTCGTTCAGGGCTGGATGGTCAATCCACTCCACGTCGCTGCCGATCGCGGTCGCCTCCACCGCTCGTTGGAACTCGACGATGTCCTCCCGGGCGACGAGCTCGTTATCGCAACCAACTTCGGCCCCAACGGTGATCGCGGTTGGGATCAATCGTTCGTGGCCAACGTCCGCTTCGACTGAGCGCCCACGGCTCAATGCAGCTCGATCCGGTGCCAGTAGGCCCAATCGAAACCGCCGTCGGCGGCGTCGCCGCGATCTGTCGCCACCATCAGCACGTCGCCCGGCGCAAGCTCGACTTCCATCTGATGCGATTGCGGACCGCGGTCGTCCGGATTGGCCGCGGGACGCAAGACACGCCGCCACAGCACTTCTACCTGTCCGTTGGCGCGACGGACTTTGATCGAAAACCCCACGCCATCGGTCTTCAGCTCTTCGGCAAACGAGCCGTCCATGAGGCCGTAGGTTAAATCGAGGGTTTGCCGACCAGCTTTCGCGGTGAGCTCGATGGTCTGCGGCGGGTGCCCGCCCAAACTGCGTTTTCCGTCGTAGTCGAAGGAAGCGATGGGAAAATCCGACTCCACCACGCCGACCCAGCGACTGACCTTGCGCAACGCGGACTGCACGCCACCGGGCAGATCGGCAAAGGACTGACGCGGATCGACCAGCCGATGATAATCAGCCTTCGCATGATCCGTCAGCACCACCCCGCCGTAGGGTTTCCGACCCATCGCCTTGATGATTCGCTCCCGGTGCGATGCATCCGCCCAGACGGTGTAGTCGTCCTCCGTCACCACCGGTTCAAGCACGAGGCCGAAACGACGCGTGACCTCCTCCCGGACCGCATCGTAGTGCGGATCGGTGCCCTTGGCCACAAATGCCGCGACCTGTTCGCCTTCGAGATTGTCGAGCAGTTCCGCGACCATCTTCGGATCGCGCTCCGTGTAGGTTCGCAGCATCATTGCCCGTCGCTTGGCCGCATACGGCAGCATCGGCGCCCAGTCGTCGCCGACCACGATCAAGACATCGTCGGGATCGGAGGCATCGCGCAACAGTCCCGCCAGCCCCAGATCGATCTGCAGCACTTCGTGTTGCAGCGGATAAAGGAAACGCAGATACCCCCCGAGCTGCGCGGCAATGATCAGAGAGATCAACATCACGGCGCCGGCCCGAAACCGTGCCTCCCGGACGTGTCCCGCCACAAGCATACCGAGCGCCGCCGTCACGCACATGCCGACCGCCACGAAGTAGTATTCATGGATCGCATACAACCGGGGAAAGATCAGCGGGCCCGACGCGAACATCAGCAGCAGGCCGACGATGCGGGGCTTGCGCATCAATGCGGCGTGCAGTGCGCCGACCGCACAGGCGATCAACACCGCCGTTCCGGCCACGTTCTGCGTGACGATCTCCCCCATGCGCGCCCACCATTCGCCGCTGATCCGGTCCGACCACGTGCCGAAGTGATAGCTGTGCATCGACTCCGACATCAGCGCCTTGGCGCTGGGATGCTGCGCCTTGATCGCGTCTGCGAACTTGATCCAGGCATATGATCCGACAATCGGCACGACACACGTCGCCGCCCACCGAATCAGGACTTGCCGCACCGCACTCCAGCCGCCTGTCGCCCGCGCCCGCCACAACCGCATCGCAAAATAGACCGCCAGCGGCAGTGCGAACAGCATGAGGGTCATGATCTTCACCAATCCCGCCGCCAGACCGAACACATTGGCCGCCACCATCGCCCCTGGTCGCCCCGTCTCGATCGCCTGCACAAAGAAGCGCAGGAACCACAGCGTCAGGCAGAGCGCCAGCGGATCGATCAGGAATGCGCGGGAATAAAAAATATACAGTGGACAAAGCAGGGTAAAAATCACCGCCAGCCAGCCCGCGTCGCGTTGCCCGCTGTAGCGCCGCACCAACCACGCCAGCGCCGGCAGCATGAGATAAAACGAAGCCAGCGTCACCGCCCGCCCGGACTGCCCGATTTGCCAGCCAGTCGAGTTGCTCACGCCCACCACCAGCCATTGATAAAGGGGAAACTCGTAGGGCAGCGACCAGGGTTTGCCCAGCAACGGCGTCGGATAGGCCAGGGAAAAATTGCCCTCCTGCTGGATGAAATACGCGGTGATCGCGGTGTGCGTCTGGCGATACTCGTTGCCGATCAGCCGCTCGCTCGCCCATCCCCGGGTCGCGAGAAAAAAGTGCACCGCCAACGCCAGCCCCACCAGCACGAAGATCCAGATTCGCGAAGAATTCGTCTCCGCCGATGATCCACTCGCTCCCGGATTTGCCGGGGCACTTTGATTGCGATCCATGATGTTATTGCTGAAATCGGCTGGCGGGGGTCAAGAGCTCACGTGGATATCGACGACGCCTGCACCAGCCCTCATGCGACGGCCGCAATAGCCAAGCGACAATCGAGCCCGCCCGACCCGCCATTGATCGCAACCGCTCCGAGGTATATTGCGGCACTCCGTTCTTCCGGTCGTTTCAAGAGTTGAAATCCGGTCGCTCGCCCCTTGAGTCGGACCTTTGCCGGTTTCGCACCGGTCCAGCCACATGTTTTCCTCCCTGTCCAAAAAGACTCTGGCTCGCGCCGCCCTGCTGCATGACGCGCCGGTGTATGTGCAATTTTACATCACCGCTCGCTGCAATCTCACCTGCAAGCAGTGCAACATCATCTACGCCAACTCCGATGTGCGCGAATGCACGCTCGATGAGATCAAGCGCATCGCCGACAACTTCGCCGCCATGGGCGTGGCGATGGTGCTGCTGACCGGCGGCGAACCGTTCACCCGCCAGGATCTGCCGGACATCATCCGCGCATTCGAATCCCGCGGCGTGCATGTGCGCATGCAGACCAACGGTCTGGCGTCCGATGAACGCATCCAGGCGGCGATCGAGGCCGGTGGCTGCGACATCTCCATTTCCCTCGATTCCCTCTGGCCGGGCAATCAGGACGACATCAACGGCGGCTTCGCCAAATCCTGGCACGACGCGCTCCGCGCCATGGCCACCTTTACCCGACTGCTCCCGGAAAAGGGCTCGTTTGCCTCGCTCGGCTGCGTGCTCCAACGCGACAGCCTGAGTGACGTCGAGGACGTCATCCGTTTCGGCACCGAGATCAGCTGGTTCACGTCGTTGGTCCCGATCCACATCACGACTTTCGACAAGCCGATGAACTTCCGCACCTTCGATCAGCGCAAACGCTGGAAGCCGGAAGAACTGCCTTACGTCGATCAACTCATTGAGCGCGTGCGCGCCATGCGCCGCGAGGGTTACCTGCTCTACGACAGCGACCAGTATCTCGACGACATCAAACGTTTCGCCGCCGAGCAGCCCACGACCTGGCGGCAGAAAAACAACAACGTCTGCGACAGTCCCAATCTCTATTTCGCAGTGCTGCCCAACGGCGATTTCGCGCCGTGCTGCGATCATCGCATCGCCAGCAACATCCCGACCTACAGCCCGGACTTCCCGCGCATCTACCGCGACAAGGTCTTTCGCGACGAAGTCCTGCGCACCACCCGCGCCTGCTCGGGCTGCATGTATGGCAGCTATCCGGAAATGACCATTTCCATGCGCTACCTCGCCGCCAAGTGGGAGCGGGCCAAACTCTTCCTCGCTTCGCCACCTGCCAAGAAATGGCCCGTGTCCTACGAAGAGATGCTGGCCATCGCCGAACGCATCCGCACCGAGGACCGCCCGCGCGTCCGCCTGCCCGGCGCCTTGACCCGCCTCGAACTCGACGCCAACGAAGAGCAGGTTTCCGCCGATCTGGCCTGACCCCGCCATGCCCAAAAAGATTCTCTTCGAAAGCGCCTGCCACCAATTCCTCTGGGCTGGCCGCCGCCTGCGCCATCGCTTCGAGGACCGCGGCAACACCACCGCCGTCCAACGCCTTTCCGACTGGCTCAATTCCCTCGAATTGATCAACCCCGGCCGCGGCGAACTCCTCGTCCGCTGGTCCGCTCCCGTGGGCGGCGAACACACCGTCGCGTTGAAGGGCGCCAAGTTCTACACCCGCGGCGATGCCGAGGCGCATTACCGGCGGCAGAGCGAATCCGGCCTGACCTTCGCGCCCGACGCCGTCATGGCCGCCAACCGCAGCTTTTTCGACGCCGAGATGCAAACCGTGTTGCTCGCCTCGACGCTGTTTTCGGCCGCGGAACTGCCCGCGGTCACCTCCGCGAACTCCAGCGCCGACGACCGTAAGCTGGCCGAGGAAAAATTCCACGACGAGTGGGCCGCCAGCGAAGATCTTTCCAAGATCAATGTCCGCCATCGCAACGAGGCCCCCACCGCGCCGGAAATGCGCCACATCCGCGCCGCCCTCGGCAACCTGCGCGGCAAAACCCTCCTCGACATCGGCTGCGGTCTCGGCGAGGCCAGCGTTTACTTTGCGCTCGAAGGCGCGGCCGTCACCGCCACCGACATTTCTCCCGGCATGTGCGAGGCCACGCAGCGCCTCGCCGCGCTCAATGGCACGACGCTCGAAACCCACGTTTCCGCCGCCGAGGATCTCGGCTTGGGCGAACGCCAGTTTGATGTGATTTACACCGGCAACACGCTGCACCATGCCGACACGCAGGTGATGATGGACCGACTGCTGCCGCACTTGAAACCCGACGGTGTGTTTGTGAGCTGGGACCCCCTCGCCTACAATCCAGCCATCAATGTCTATCGTGCGCTCGCCGGCGAAGTGCACACCGAAGACGAGCATCCGCTCACCAACGCCGACATCCGCACCATCACGTCGCGGTTCGACCACAGTGAGACGGCGTATTATTGGCTGACCGCCAATCTGGTCTTCATCGGGATGGTGCTGACCAAGCTCACCAAGTTCCGCCAGGTCCGCCTTTGGAAGGCCGTGATCGACGAGTGCGATCGCTGGACCTGGCTCTACCGGCCGCTCGCCGCCCTTGATCGCGGATTGTTGAAAGTGCTGCCGTTCCTGCGGCCGTTGTGCTGGAACGTGGTCATCGTTGCCCGCAATCCACGCCGCGCGACATCTTCGCAATAACCCCATGAGCGCCCGCCCGCCCCGCCCTCTCCTTTCTGTCGTCGCGCCGTGCTACAACGAAGAGGCCGGCCTGCCTGAATTTGTCCGCCGCGTCGAAGGCGTGCTGCAAGCCATCGGTGACGATTACGAGATCGTCCTGATCAATGACGGCAGTCGCGACGCCACCCTCGCCGTCGCTCTGCGGCTCGCCCAGGAAAATCCGCGTCTGCGCGTGCTCAACTTCCTGCGCAACTTCGGCCATCAGGCGGCCGTTACCGCGGGCATCGACGCCGCCCGTGGCGATGCGGTGGTGTTGATCGATTCGGATCTGCAGGACCCGCCCGAAGTCATCGCCGACATGGTGGCCAAGTGGCGCGAAGGCGTGGATGTCGTTTACGGCCAGCGCCGCTCCCGCGCGGGCGAATCGGGTTTCAAGCTCTGGACCGCCAAACTGTTTTACCGCGTGTTGTCCGCCATGACCGATCGCGCCATTCCGCTCGATACCGGCGACTTCCGGCTGATGGATCGACGCGTGGCTGAAGTCCTGCGGCAGATGCGCGAACGCCATCGTTTCATCCGCGGCATGGTGAGCTGGGTCGGCGGTCGCCAGGAGGCGGTGCTCTATGATCGCGCGCCGCGCTTCGCCGGCGACACGAAGTATCCGCTGCGCAAGATGATTTCCTTCGCGCTCGACGCCATCACGTCGTTTTCCGTCCTGCCGCTGCGCCTGCTCACCTATAGCGCGCTGGCGGTGCTGGGGCTCACCCTGCTCATGGCCGTGGTGGTCTTCGTCGCCAAGTTGGTCAACCCTACCTACTTCATTCCGGGCTACGCCTCGATCATGCTGACGATCATGTTTTTCGGCGGCATCAACCTCTTCGCATTCGGCATCCTCGGCGAATACCTCGGCCGCATGTATGAATCGGTCAAAGGTCGCCCGCTTTACATCGTCGAAAGCGAATTCCCCCCGCCTCCCGTCGGCTGAACTTTGCCCTGCACCTCGGCACCATACCACGCGACTTAGGTGTCCGCGGTTCGCCTGCCGAGGCTCTTAACTAAATGAGCGACAGCATCAAGAATCCGGCCGAACTGCAGCGCATCTACGAGCGTCGCTTCACCGACATGCTCGAATACCGCACGGCGATCTGGCGGATACTGTGCGCTGATTTTTTTCAGAACTATGTCGATCCTGCGGCCACGGTGCTGGACCTGGGCTGCGGTTACGGAGAGTTCGTGAATCACATTCACGCCGCCCGGAAATACGGCATGGACCTGAATCCGCGTTCGCCGGAATTCCTGACGCCCGACGTCACGTTTATCCAGCAGGACTGCTCCGTGCACTGGCAACTTCCCGACAACTCGCTCGACGTGGTGTTCACCAGCAACTTCTTCGAGCACCTGCCCGACAAACTCGCGCTGCGCAAAACCTTGGAGGAAGCGCATCGCTGCCTGAAACCCGGCGGCCGGCTGATGGCCCTCGGCCCCAACATCAAATACGTGCAGGGCGCGTATTGGGATTTCTGGGACCACTTCCTTTGCCTGACCGAGATGTCGCTGGGCGAGGCCATGACCAACAACGGTTACCAGGTGATCGAGCAGACTCCGCGGTTTCTGCCTTATTCCATGGTGGCGGCACCGCGTTATCCATTGGCGCTTTTGAAACTCTACCTCCGTTTTCGTCCGGCCTGGCGGATTTTCGGCAAACAGTTTCTGGTCGTCGGCGCCAAGGCCTGAGGTCGCGCCGCGGTGACGCCATCCATGAGTTCCGCCCTGCTGCGCCGCCTGCTTGTTGTCCTTGTTTTCGCCGGCGCCGCCGCCGTGAGCATTGGGTTGCGCTGGCAACTGATCGAACGCACCGGCACCGCCATTCCCCAGCACGACCAGTGGCAGGAGGAACCGCGCTACCTCTATCTGCCCTACCAGACCGGAGGTCTGACGACCTACAGTTTCCTGCATCCACACGGCGATCACCGCATCGTCCTCACCCGCCTGCTTGATCTGGCTTTGTTTGCGCTCAATGGCCAGTGGGACGGCGAACTGCAGACAACCGTCCACGCCGTATTGGCCGCACTCATACTGTGGCCGCTGCTGGCGCTGCTGCGTCATTGGTTGCCGCCGTTCGTGTGGGTAGCGGCAGCCCTCGGACTCGCGTTTCTGGCCGGGGCGTCGATCTGTTACGAAAACACTCTGTGGGGGTTTCAATCGCAGTTCTACTTTCTAATTCTCTGCGCCTTGCTGCACTTTCACGGCGTGCTGCTCCGGCCGCCGGGTTCGTTGCTATGGTGGGCGGGATGGCTGGCCGGCGTCGCCGGGCTCGGCAGCATGAGTTCAGGTTGGCTGGCGCCACTGGTGACAAGCGTGCTGCTCACGCTGCGGCTGCTCGACGCCAAGGAACGCCACGACCGCAGCTGGCGCCGCGTCTGGCCGATTTTGTGCACTAGTGCCATCGCCCTCGCCGGACTGATCATCTCCTGGCAAACCCGTCAGGCTGAGCTCAGCTGGCAACCCGCGCTGGCTTGGCGCACGTTCCTCCAGTTTCTGGCCTTTCCGGCGCGCGAGTATTCCCTCGCCGGACTCCTGATGTGGGCGCCCATTGCACTCGCCGCGCTGCGCTGCGGGTGGCGACGCCAAATCACGTCGGCGGAAGCCGTGCTGCTCGCCTGCGGCCTGTGGGTATTGCTGCAGACCGCGCTGCTTTCCCTCGCGCGGCCCCAACACTACATCGCCCTGCCCAACCGCTATCTCGACATCGTAGTGGTGGGCCTCGTCGCGAATCTCGCCGCCTTGGGTTTACTTTTCCAAAGTGCCCACGACCGAAATCATCACCGGATTCCAGCCTTCGTGCTGACCGCATTGCTCGCCATCGGCTGGCTGGCTTGGGCCGTGCCGAAAGCCTGGCAGACGCACAACGTGCATCATTCCGTAGTCGAGCCGTTCCTGCGCGATCTCTACGCCAAACAGGGTGATCGCGTGCGCCGCTATCTCGTCACGGCCGACGAAACCATTCTGCGCGAAGTGCCCTATCCGCAAGTGCCGG
>CBINJL010000005.1:0-18258 GCA_966250925.1 uncultured Opitutus sp.
AACGCGCAGCAGCCGAGCGCGAACAACGGCGCACGGCGCTGCTCTACGATCTCAACGCCGCCCTGGTTTCATTTCTCCTCACCGAACACCCGGCGTTTGTCTCGGCCGCCGGTTACGTGGGCCCGAAGGCCCGCGTCGATCACGACGTGAGCCTGCTCATTCCCGAAGTGTGGTGCCGCATGCAGCCGCACGAGCGGGAGGCAAAATTTCTGATCGAAAACGGCTATCTGGAAAAGTGCGCCGACTTCGAACACAACGGCACCAAGGTCCTCGCCAGCCGGCTGGGTCACCGCATCACGGCGAAGTTTGCCCGCACCTTCTTCGGGCGCGTCTTCAACCACCCGCACGTCGTCTTCACCGAGGAAATGCTCAAGCCCGAGCTGCAGGACCCGGCGGTGTTCGCCGACGGCATGGACAACATCTGCGCGACGCATCAGCGCGTGGCCCAGGCCTATTTCGACGACAGCACCATCGCCGAGGCGTGTCCCCCGCTTGAGGCCCTGCTGCACATCATGGCCAACGGGAATTGGAACGGCTACGGTCTCGATGCGCCGGAAGTGCGCGAACTTTTCAATCGCGAAGCGGTGCTGGCCAGCGACTGGTATCGCGCGCGGCTGGACTCCAAGCAGCAGTGGGAAATCGCGCTGTGGGAACGCCACGTCGAATCCATCCAACTCGCCCTCGACAATCCGGCCTACGCCGATGTCGTCGAGCGGATGGATCTGCCCGCGCGACTCGCCCGCACCGAAGCCCACCTCGCCCACGTGCGCAGCGCCGCCTACCGCGATTCACTCGTCGGCACCCTCGGCCGCCAACCGGTGTGATCCCCTGTTCCGCCGTTGATATTTAAACGCCAAGATAGCGGTGGACACAAAGCGCCAAGAATAGCGGTAGTGAAACTGAAACAACTCCGCCGACGCTCACTCCGGAGGTGAATTCGGATGCGACGGATTGGGCGGACTCTCACTCTGTCGCTTCTGTGCAATCGGGGGTTAAACTGCGGTATTTGGGTTTAACCACAGAGCACAGAGTGACCGCCCGCGACGGTGTTACGGTTTTTTGCTGCCTTGTTTTGCGGTCTTCGCGGCCTTTGCCGTCCTTGGCGTCAAATATAACTGCCCCGATGCGGGCTGATACGCGTTACGCGTCGTCCTCGTCCGCCTTTTTCTTGCGGCCCTGATCGACGAAGATGCGGATCTCGGCGTCGCGGCGACCGAGGATCTGGGTGGCGCGCTTGAGCGCGTCGCGCGTGGAGATCGTCGGATTGGCCGGGACTTCGCGGAAGAAATTCGCTTCGCCGATGCGGGCGATGATGCCGGAGTTGCGCAACACCCGCGTAACCTCGCGACCGGCGCCGGAGATGAGCAGGTGGCGCTCGGCCTTGCGCAGAAAGTCGTTCAGTTCGCCGATGGCCGCGGCGGCGGTGGCGTCGAGATTGCGGGCGTTTTTCAGCCGCAGGATGATGATCTGCAGTGACGGGTCGCGGATGACTTCGCGGATTTGCTGATCGAACAAATCGGTCGAGCCGAAGAACAGATCGCCTTCGGCGTGCAGAATGGAAATGCCGGGGACGGTGCGGCGTTTGGCATCGGGCAACTCGGCCAGATGGCCGGCGTCGTTGAAGTTGTATTCCACCAGATCAGGCGCACCGGCCTTGCGCAAAAAGAGCATGATCGAAGTGAAGGCGCCGAGGTAGATGGCCGAGTCCATCGTGAGCAGCAGCGCCGAACAGCAGGTGACCAGAAACACGATCGTGTCGGAACTGGTGGTGCGCAGCGCCAGCAGCAGGTTGCGCCGATTGAACAATGCCACGGCGATGCCCATTACCAGCACGGCCAGCGCGGCCTTGGGAATGAAATGGATCAGCGGCCCGACGAAGAACAGCATCGCGATGATGACCAGGCCGGAGATGACATTCGCCAATGGCGAACGCGCGCCCGAGGCATCGCTGAGGGCGGAACGCGTGAGCGATCCCGAGGCGTTCATGCCGCCACAGATCGCGCTGGCGGCGTTGGCCAGGCCAAGGCCATACATTTCCTGATTCACGTCGAACCGCTGGCCAGCCTGCGAAGCGAGCGTCTTGCCGATCGAGGTGGCTTCGAGCACGGACACAAACGCCAGCGCCATGGCCGGCGCCGCCAAGTCGCCGATCAACTGCAGATCAAACGTGCCGGGCAGCAGCCGCAGTTGGGTGAGCGAATAGGTTTCGAGATAATCGATCGACCAGCCGAGGTGACGGAAGGCGATGCCCAGCCCGGAAGTGATGAACAACGTCAGCACAATGTTGGGCAAACGCGGCGCCCAGCGAATCAGCCCCAGATTGATCGCGAGCGTGGCCACCGCCATCAGCACTTCGGGGCCATGCGTTTCGGGCAGCCGCCGCACGGTCTGCGTGACGATGCCCAGAAACGTCGACGCACCGCCGATGTGAAACCCGAGCACGTTCTGGATCTGGTTGACGAAGATCAGCGCCGCCGCCGCCGTCACGTAGCCGGTCACCACCGTGCGTGAGATGTAGTTGATCAGCAATGACGCGCGGGCGAGGGCGCCGAGGATGAGAAAAAAACTCACCAACAGCACGAACAGCGGCAACGCGAGCACGCGCTGCTCGGGGGGCAGGCCGGACGAGGCGAGACCGGAAAGCAGCAGGATGGCAGTGGCGTTGGTGGGACCCGCCGCGACGAAACGCGTGCCGCTGAAAAACGGACTCACCGCCGCGCCGATGCCCGCGCTGATCAGACCGGCCACGGCCGGCACACCCGCAATCAGCGAATAGGCGATGCTCTGGGGAAAGGCCAGCAGCGCGACATTGATGCCCGAACGCGTATCGGCCGCGAGCGTGCTGCGCGGCGGCTTGCGCAAGAGGCGTCGCCCCGGAAACCAGTCGAGCTGGACCGCGTGCATGAACCGCCGCCAGCGATAGCGGTTGATGCGTCGCCAATTGCGCTGCGGTCGCCCCGGGGGCGGCGGGACGGCGGATGCGCCGGATTCCAGAGGTGCCTGCGTTTCACTCACGAGCGGGGCGACGGTGAGACCAAATTCGGTGCCACGTCAATGAGGTCGGTTTCCAATTCAATTCAATAGGTTTAATTCGAACTGCGCGTGATCTGCTGCGACCACGCAGGAGACGTTGCCCAATGCAATCATCGCGCCTTCCGCCCTACCCCAACCTTGCCTCCGCGACAACGAAAGGCTGTCGTCGCCCAATGATTCCCCTACTCGCCGGCGGTCGCCCCAACCGTTCCGTTCGTCATGGATTCACTTGGATCGCGGGAATGCTCACGCTGCTGGCGGCAGGGGGGCTGCCCGCGCCGGCCGAACAGACGCCGCCCAAGGTGACAAAACAATCCAAACCGATCTACCCGTTCGGCATGAGGCGCTCGGATATCACCGGCGACGTTATGGTCGGGTTCGTGGTCGACAAGGAAGGTCGCGTGACAGTCGCCCACGTTTTGAAATCCAGCCACCCCGGTTTTCGCCAGGCGGCCATCGATGCGGTGGAGAACTGGCGCTTCGAACCGGCCATAGTGAATGGCAAGCCGGTCAACGCCCGCATGCAGGTGCCGATCTACTTTCGCATCGACGGGCGACCGGAAAACTCCGGCTGGGCGGTCAAACGGCCCAAGGCGTTTCCCGCCGACCTTCCTGCGGAGCTGCAATGGGACAAGCCGCCGCGAGTCATCAGCTACAGCCCTCCCGTTTTTCCGCGGGCGGCGGTTTTGGAAAAGCGGCGCGGCACCGTAAGCGTGCAGTTCGTGGTGGGTCCCGACGGTGAAGTTCTGACCGCGAAGACCGAAGGCGAGGAGCATCCGGACATGAACCGCGCGGCCATCGCCGCGGTGCAGACCTTCAAATTCGATCCCCCGCGCAAGGCCGACGGCACGGCCTGCGGTGCGGTGCTGAATCTCGATTTCGATTTCTTTCTCTCCACCGAACGCGGCGACGCCCCCTACACTCATGAAACGCGCCGGGTGGCGAAGTTGTTGGCCGACACCGCAAGCCCGTTGCCCAGCCTCAAGGACCTGGACGAGATCCCCAAAGCTGTCGCCCAACGGCCGCCAACCATTCCACCGAAACTGCGCCAGAGCCCGCAACCGGCCGAGGCGATGATCGAGTTTGTCATCAATCGTCATGGCCTGGTGCAGCTGCCGCGGATCATGAAGACGACCGACGAGGAATTTGGCTACGCCGCCGTGCAGGCCGTGGCCGACTGGGGCTTCATGCCGCCCCAGATCGACGGCAAACCCGTCGACGTCGTTGCACTCATTCCCGTCGCCTTTAATCCCCCGGGCAGCGAAGCGACCACCGCCGACAAATCGGACTGACGTCGCGGGTTGTCCGACAGCGCATTGATTCCCATGGAAACGGCTGCCTCTCTGCCTCCAAACGGACCGCCTCTCGGCCAGGTAGCTCTCACCGTGGCCGATGTTGCCCGAGCCAAGGCTTTCTATCGCGACGTGCTCGGACTGCGTTTTCTTTTCGATGCCGGACCTCAGCTCGCCTTTCTCCAGGCGGGCGATGTGCGTCTCATGCTCAGCACACCGCAAGGGCACGGCGAACCGGGCAGGAATTCGGTGCTCTATTTCAAGGTGACCGCCATCGCGGCGACTCACGCGGCCATGGTAGCAAAAGGCGCGACCGACGAACGTCCGCCCGCCTTCGTCGCGCCCCTGCCGGATCACGATCTCTGGATGGGATTTGTGCGCGATCCGGAGGGCAATCTGATCGGTCTGATGGAAGAAGTGAAACCTCCCGCAACACGATGAAAGGTATTCTGATCACACTCCTCGTTGTCGGCCTGCTTGGCGGCGGCCTCTGGTGGTTCGCCGACCGCCGCAACACCGAAATCGCGGCCGCGGCGGCCGCCCGGGCCGAAGCGGAAGCCGCCGCCACCCGGCAGGCACGGCTGGATCTGTTCGGCGACGCCGGATTGGCCGAGGATATCGCGTGGACCGATTCCGGTCTCGGCATCCAATCGCTGGTCGCAGGTGATGGTCCGCGTCCCTTGCCCGGCGGGTATGTGAAATTCAACTACGTCGTGCGCCTCAAGGACGGCACCGAAGTGGACCGCACCGCCAAGCCGACAGAAGCCCGCATCGGCCAGATGATCGCCGGCGTCTCGTCGGGACTGCAGCAGATGCGTCCGGGCGGAAAGGCGCGGCTCTTCATCCCGCCGCTGCTCGGTTACGGCAGCCGCGACCACGGCCCGATTCCCGCCGACTCCGGATTGATCTTCGAAGTCGAGTTGCTGGAAAACTGAGCGCCGCTCAAGGCCGGCGCAGGTGACGCGGCAGCGCCGGTTTCGGACACGCACAGCTTCCGCCACTTCCGCAGCCGACGGCGCCGTTCTTGCGTCCGCGCCGCCAGACCCAGAACAAGTAGCCGAGCGCGGCGACGACGACGAGCGGAGCGAGCAGGCTTTGCCATTGGGCATTCATTTGGAAACGCAAAGAGTCGAAATCATCAGTAACCGAGCGCGGTGCCCGTCTGATAGATGACAAAACAGATCAACCAGGCGAAGCCCGTCTGGTAACCGAGTTGAAACAGTGGCCAACGCCAGGAATTGGTTTCGCGTTTCACGACCGCGAGCGTGCTCACGCATTGCATGGCGAAAACATAGAACACCATCAGCGTGAGGCAAACCAGCGGCGTGAAAAGCGGGCGACCGTCGGCCCAGGTCGCGCCCTGCAAGGCCTGCAGCAGCGGTTCGGTGTTCTCCTCGTCCTCCTCCACGTTGAAAACCACGCTCATGGCGCTCACGAAGACCTCACGCGCGGCGAATGAACTGATGAGACCGATGCCGATCTCCCAGTTGAACCCGAGCGGTTCGATCACCGGTTCGATGAAGTGACCGGCCTGCCCGGCGAAACTCTGCGCGACCTGCTCGCCCGATGTGGCGTCGTCACCGGCTTTTGGATACGCTGTGAGCGCCCACAGCACGATGGAAATGGCGAGGATGATGGTGCCGGCGCGCTTGATGAAGAGCATGCCGCGTTCGACCATCTGCATGGCCACATCCTTGATCCGCGGCAGGCGGTAGGGCGGCAGTTCCATGATCATCAGCGGCGGTTCGCCGCGCAGCAGGGTGCGTTTGAACAGCCACGCAAAGCCAAAGGCGCCGCAGGTGCCGAGCGCATACATGAGCAGCATCAGACCGACCTTGGTCATGATCGGAACCTGGTGTGACGGCACCAACGCCGCGATCATGAGCAGATAGACCGGCAGTCGGGCCGAGCAGCTCATGAACGGCGCCACCAGGATGGTCACGAGACGATCCTTGTGATCCTCGATCGTGCGGGTCGCCATGATGCCCGGGATGGCGCAGGCGTAGGAACTGAGCAGCGGAATGAAGGATTTTCCGTTAAGGCCGACCCGGTTCATCAGACGGTCCATGATGAACGCCGCCCGCGCCATGTAGCCGGTGCTCTCCAGCAGTCCGATGAAGAAGAACAGAATGAGAATCTGCGGCAGGAAGATCACCACCCCGCCCACACCGGCGATGGCACCGTCGGTGATCAAGTCGCGCAGGTCGCCGGGCGGCATGATGTTCATGACCGCCTCGGTCAACGCGCCGATGATCGCGTCGATCATCGTCATCGGATACTCCGCGAAGGTGAAGATGCTGAGAAAGAGCACGGTCATGAGCCCGCCGAGCACGAGCCAGCCCCAGACCGGATGGGTCACGACCCCATCGATCCGATCCGTGGTGTTTTGCGCGGCGACGGTCGATGCCTGGGCCACGGTCTCCGCCATGAGTTTGCCGATGGCGTCATAGCGCGCACCGACCAGTGTGCCCGACCAGTCCGTGCCTTCGGACTGCCAGCGCTTTTTCCACTGCTCGAGAATGGAGGACGTGCGCGGGCTGAGCGGCTGGGAGCCGGCCACCCGCACCGGGTCCATGTCGGTCAACAGCAACAACGCTTCCGCGCGGGCGATGAGCGGCGGCTTGCTGTCGTTGTCCTGCAAAGACGCCTGCAACTCAGCCACGGCGGACGCGATTGCCGCCGGAACTTCCCAACGGTGGCGCGGCAGCGGCAGATCGGCGCGGCTCATCGCCAGCTTGAGTTCGATCAGCCCGTCGCCACGGGAAGCCTGCGCACCGATCACCGGGATACCCAACTCCTTTTCAAGCCGCCCCAGCCGGATCTGCAATCCGGCGGCGGTGGCGAGATCCATCATGTTAACGACCAGAATGACTGGCCGACCGAGATCGAGAATCTGGTGAACGAGGTAGAGGTTTCGTTCGAGATTGGAGGCATCGACGATGCAGATGACACGATCCGGCATGGCGGTGTCGGCCCGCCGCCCGAGCAGGACATCGCGGGTGACGGCCTCGTCGGGCGACCGTGCCGCCAGCGAATAGGCGCCCGGCAAATCGATCACCGTCATGGGCTGACCGTGCTGCGAGTAGGCTGTGCCAACCTTGCGTTCGACGGTCACGCCGGGGTAGTTGCCCACCTTCTGTTTCAGCCCGGTGAGGGCGTTGAAGAGCGTGGACTTGCCGCAGTTGGGATTGCCCACCAGCGCATAAACCGGCGCACGGGAAGGCGTTTTGATGTGCTCGGGCAACTTCATGACTGGGCGGCAACGGGCTCCACCAGCACGTAATCGGCTTCGGATTTGCGCAGGGTGAGATTATAACCGCGGACCTTGATCTCCATCGGATCGCCGAGCGGGGCTTTACGCAGCAGCGTCACGGTGGTGCCGGGCAGCAGCCCCATTTCGCGCAGGCGCAGAAAGGCGGTGCCCGACTTGGGATAGTCGCGCAAAACGGCGGCACTGCCCACCGGCAGTTGAGACAAGGCAATCGGATCGGCCATGGCAGTTTTTCGAATACGTCGGAGCGCGCCTGAACCGGCTCAACGCTCGCGCGAAGGAATCGGCAAAGCGGCGGGGTCGACCATGATCTGGCTCGCGGCCCCGTGGCTGAGCGCGACCCGGGTGCCATTAACCTGGCAGATGATGGTCGCGCTGCCAGAAATTTTGGTCACCCGGGCGGATTCACCGAACCCCAACTCCCGCACGCGCTGGCGGAAGGTGCCCTCACCCCGCAATTCGCAGACCAAGCCGCTGGTGCCGGCAGGAAGCTGGCAGAGCGGGAGGAGCGGGCGCGGGAACGAAGCGGACATGAAGCGCCCAGTCGATTGAGACTGGGTTTCATTGTCAACCGACACCGCCGAAGTCGGGGTAAAAAAAAGCACCCGCCAGATCGCGGGTGCTGAAAAATTGAAACGGGATGCTGTTGATCAGGTAGAAGGGCTGACCGGAGTGCCACCGGTTTCGTCGGGATCGGGGATATCGGGAGTCTCGACCTCTTCGGGGACATCCGGAGTTTCCGACGGCGTTTCAGCCGGCGCCTCATCTGCCGGGGCTTCTTCCGCCGGGGCTTCTTCAGCAGGCGTTTCTTCCGCCGGAGCTTCTTCCTCAGCAGGAGCTTCCTCTTCAGCAGCAGATTCTTCCTCAGCAGCCTCCTCTTCGGCGGCTTCTTCTTCAGCGGCCTCTTCCTCGGCAGCTTCCTCTTCAACGACTTCTTCAGTCTCGGCTTCCGTCGTTTCGGTAGCGCCTTCAGAAGCACCCGATGATGCGGCGGCGACGACGATCTCGGCGTCGAGGCCGGATTCTGCGGCGCCCTCCGCAGCACCTTCGGTGGCGCCAGAGCTGGCGGCGGCGGTCACCTGAGCGGTAACTTCGGTGTTGCCGGTGGCGGCAGCGGCTTGGGTGGCGCCGGAGGTGGCGCCGGCGGAAGAGGCTTGGGCGACGGCCGCAGCGTTCTGACCGGTGGCAGCGGCAGCGGAAACCGCACCGCGGGTGGAACCGGCGGAGGAAGCCTGCGCGACGGTGGCAGCATTTTGTCCGGTGGCGGTGGCAGCCGTTACAGCACCGGAAGCGGCGCCGGAGGAAGCGGCGCGGGCGACGGCAGCGGTGTTTTGGCCGGTGGCGGCGGCGGCGGTGACAGCTCCCGAGCTGGAACCGGTGGAGGACGCGCGAGCGACCGCAGCGGTGTCCTGCCCGCGGCTGGCAGCGGCAGTTACGGCGCCACTGGAGGCACCGGACGAAGCGGCCTGGGCGACGGTGGCGGTGTTTTGACCGGAAGCCGCGGCGGCGGTGACAGCGCCGGAAGCGGCACCAGTCGAAGCAGCTTGAACAATCGTGGCCGCGTTTTGACCGGTGTTGGCGGCGGCATTCACGGCGCCGGAAGCGGAACCAGAGGCGGCGGCGGTGGCGGCAGCGGCCGGGTCACGTCCACTGGAGACAGCGGCGGTGACGGCGCCGGACGCAGCACCCGACGACGCAGCGGAGGCGGCGGCGGCTGGGTCGGCGCCGGATGCGACCGCGGTTTCGGTCACGGTTTCGGTGACGACGGCGGCTACGGCGGCGATCACAGTTTCATCACCACCCGCGTCAGTGGAGACATCGGCGACGATCGCTTGGACAGCGGCAGTCACGGCGGCGGCGTCGGTCACGTTGACACCGGCGGTGGCGAGTGCTTGCTGGACGGCCGCCTTGGCGCCGGCTCCGCCGGCGCGAATCGCAGCGCGTTGTTCGGCGGTGAGAGTGACTTGGGCAAAGGCAACCGATCCGATCAGGGCACTGACCAAAAGGGTGTTAGTTAGGAAGCGGATAATCTTCATGGGAGAGCTGGTTTTAAAAATTCGGTAAACGCTCCGATGGCCGAGTAGGGAAGGGCAAGCAAGATGACGTGCAAATTCTATTGCAAACCAATTTAGGTAGCTGCCGTTTTACCTAGGAAAAATCACTTGAAGCAAAAAGCCGGCCAAGTGACCGGCTCTTGCAGGAGATATGATTTGCGCGTGTTGCCTGCTTGGCCGTTCAGCGCCGGCGTTTGATGCCGAGCTGGGCGATGGAGAAACGCACCACGCTTTCCAAACGCTCGATCTCGGCCGGGTCGATCTTGGTGTCCTTGGCTTCCCGCAGGGCGGCCTGGGCGCGCTCCATGGCCTTTTCGGCCGCGGCGACGTCGATGGCGCTTTCCTCGATGGCGTGCTCGGCGAGGACCGACACGCGGTCACCCTTCACCTGCACAAACCCATCGCCGACGACGAGACGCTCGGTGGTGGCGCCCTTGGTCACGCGCAGTTCGCCATCCGCCACTTGGGAAAGCAGCGGGAGGTGACCGGGGAGCACGCCGATTTCACCTTCGACGGTGGGAATCACCACCGTGTCGACGGTGTCGGAGTAAACCCGGGCTTCCGGGGTGACGATTTCGAGAGTGAGAGGCATTTTAAAAGGGAGCCCACGAAACACACGAAATCACACGAAACTTAGGCGGCTTTCGTGTGTTTCGTGGGCAGAAAGATCAGTTTATTTCTTTCCGGCGGCTTCGATCACTTCGTCGATGGAGCCCTTCATGTAGAAGTCGCCTTCGGCCACGTGGTCGAGTTCGCCGTCGAGGATCATCTTGAAGCCGCGCACGGTGTCCTTGACGCCGACGTATTTGCCCGGCGAACCGGTGAACACTTCGGCGACGTGGAACGGCTGGGAGAGGAAGCGCTGGATCTTGCGGGCGCGGAAGACGGTGAGCTTGTCCTCGGGGGACAGTTCATCGAGACCGAGAATGGCGATGATGTCCTGCAGGTCCTTGTAACGCTGCAGCACGCGCTGCACTTCGCGGGCGACCTTGTAGTGCTCGTCACCGACGACGGTCGGCTCGAGGGCCTTCGAGACCGAGGCGAGCGGATCGACCGCCGGGTAAATGCCGAGCTCGGCGATGGCGCGCTCCAACACGATGGTGGAGTCCAAGTGGGCGAAGGTGTTGGCCGGAGCCGGGTCGGTCAAGTCGTCGGCCGGCACGTAAACCGCCTGGAACGACGTGATGGAGCCCTTCTTGGTCGAGGTGATGCGCTCCTGGAGCTGGCCCATTTCGTTGGAAAGGGTCGGCTGGTAACCCACCGCGGACGGCGAGCGACCAAGGAGGGCGGACACTTCGGAACCGGCCTGCGAGAAACGGAAGATGTTGTCGACGAAGAGGAGCACGTCCTGGTTCTTCTCATCGCGGAAGTATTCCGTCATCGCGAGGGCCGAGAGGGCGACGCGCATACGGGCACCGGGCGGCTCGTTCATCTGGCCGTAAACGAGGGCGACCTTCGACTTGGAAATGTCGTTCTGGTCGATGACGCCGGCCTCGGACATTTCATGATAGAGGTCGTTGCCTTCACGGGAACGCTCACCCACGCCGGCGAACACGGAGTAACCACCGTGCGCCTTGGCGATGTTGTTGATGAGCTCCATGATGACCACGGTCTTGCCCACGCCGGCACCACCGAAGGCGCCGACCTTGCCGCCCTTGGTGAACGGCGCGATGAGGTCGATGACCTTGATGCCGGTTTCGAGGATGTCGGCCTTGGTGTCCTGATCGACCAGCGCCGGGGCGGCGCGGTGAATCGGGTAACGCTTTTCATGCGGCACATCACCACGACCGTCCACCGGAGCACCGGTGACGTCGAAGATGCGGCCGAGCACGCCCTCGCCCACCGGCACGGAGATGGGCGCGCCGGTGTCGGTCACGGCCATGCCGCGCTTGAGGCCTTCGGAGGACGACATGGCGATGGAGCGGGCCACGCCTTCGCCGAGGTGCTGCTGGACCTCGAGGGTGAGCAGCTCGGACTTGTCACCGACCGTGAACTCGACGGTGAGCGCCTGGTAGATGGGCGGGATGCTGTTCACGGCGAACTGCACGTCGACGACGGGGCCGATGACTTGGACGATTTTGCCGGTATTCATTATTTGAGAAACGGAGAGCGCGGAGCGGGTTACGTGGAGGTGGATCAGGCCGCAGTGAACTGGGCGGCGGCGATTTCGAGAATTTCCTGAGTGATGGCGGCCTGACGGGCCTGGTTGTATTGCAGGGTAAGGTCGCCGAGCAGATTGGTGGCGTTGTCCTTGGCGGTCTTCATGGCGACCATGCGGGCGCTGTGCTCGGAAGCCTTGGTGGAGAGCGCGACCTGATAGAGGTAACGCTTCACATAGAACGGCAGCAGGGCGTCGAGCACGGTCTGCATGTCCGGCTCGAAGAGCATGACGCGGTCGTCGGCCATCTCGCGGGCGCGGGCCTGGGTGTTGTCGTCGGCCAGACGGGCGACGAACTGACGCAGGTTTTCCAAGGGCAGCAGCGGACGGTGGGTCGGCTCCTGCACGAGGGTGTTTTTGAACCGCGGGTAGATGACTTCGATGGTGTCGATCTCGCCCTTGAGGAAGAGGTCGATCATGAAGTCGCCCATGACCTGGATCTCGTGAAACGGCACGCGGTCGTGGATGCCGAAGTCGGCCACGACATCACGCTTCGAACGGGCGAGAAACTGCGACCCCTTGCGGCCGGAGACAACGAACTTGGCCGGGCCCTTGATGTCGCCGACCAGTTTGAAGAGGTTGGCGTTGAGCGGACCGCAGAGCCCTTTGTCCGTGGTGATGAGCAGAATGCCGCGGGTCTTGACCTCGCGGGGCTGCAGGAACGGGTGCGTGCTGTCCTCGATCTGGTTGGCGAGGGCGGCGAGCATGTCGGCGAGGAGGACGGCGTAGGGCCGGCCGGCGAGGGCCGAGGCCTGCGCCTTCTTCATCTTCGACGCAGCCACCAGCTCCATCGCCTTGGTGATCTGGCGCGTGTTCTTGACCGACTTGATGCGTCGGCGGATGTCGCGGGTGGAAGGCATGGGAATTTACACGTTCGGATTTACGAATTTGGATTTTGTCAGCGAAGGGCGGAGCAAATCGTCCTTCGTAAATCGTAATTCTAAAATCAGGCTTGGGTGCTGGCCCAGTCGTCGCAGGCGGTCTTGAGCTCGGCCTCGATCTCCGGGGTGAGCTTGGCCTCGGTGCGGATCTTGGTGAGGAGCGCGTCCTTGCGGGTGGCGAAGTAGTCGCGCAACGACTCGGCGGACGCCTGCACCTTGCTGGTGTCGATCTTGGCGTAGTAATCCTTCTGGAGCGCCCAGAGGGTGACCACCTGCTGTTCGATCGGAATCGGGTTGAAGGCGGGCTGCTTGAAGAGCTCGACGATGCGGTTGCCGCGGTCGAGCTGGTTCTTGGTCTTGGCGTCGAGGTCCGAACCGAACTGGGCAAAGGCGGCCAGTTCGCGGAACTGGGCGAGCTCGCCCTTGAGTTTGCCGCCGACCTGCTTGGTGGCCTTGATCTGCGCGGCGGAACCGACACGCGAGACGGACAGACCGACCGAAACAGCCGGGCGGATGCCCTGGTTGAAGAGGTCGGTTTCGAGGAAGATCTGACCGTCGGTGATCGAGATGACGTTGGTCGGAATGTAGGCGGACACGTCGCCGGCCTGGGTCTCGATGATCGGCAGCGCGGTGAGCGAGCCCTTGCCGTTGAGGCGGGCGGAGCGCTCGAGCAGGCGGCTGTGGAGATAGAACACGTCGCCCGGATAGGCTTCGCGACCGGAGGGACGCTTCAGGATGAGCGAAATCTGGCGGTAGGCCACGGCGTGCTTGGAGAGATCGTCATAGACGATCAGGGCATCCATGCCGTTTTCCATGAACCATTCGCCCATGGCGGCGCCGGAGAACGGCGCGAGGTATTGGTTGGCCGGGTTGTCGGCGGCGGGCGCGGCGACGATGATGGTGTATTCGAGCGCGCCGGCGGCTTCGAGAGCGGCGAGGGTGCGGACGATGTTGGAGTTCTTCTGACCGACCGCGACGTAGATCGAATAAACCGGGCGGAACTTCGGGTCGCCGGAAGCGAGGCCGACCTGGTTGATCTTGGCCTGGTTAATAATGGTGTCGATCGCGATGGTGGTCTTGCCGGTGCCGCGGTCGCCGATGATGAGCTCGCGCTGGCCGCGACCGATCGGAATCATCGAGTCGATGGCCTGGATGCCGGTGAAGAGCGGCTGGTCAACCGACTTGCGGGCGATGATGCCGGGGGCGATGCGTTCGACCGGATAGGTTTCCTTGGCGTCGATCGGGCCCTTGCCGTCGACCGGATTGCCGAGGGCGTCGACCGTGCGGCCGAGCAGGCCCTTGCCGACGGGAACGGAGAGGAGCTTGCCGGTGGTGAGCACCTCGTCGCCTTCCTTGAGCTGGGAAACGTCGCCGAGCACCACGGTGCCGACCTCGTCTTCTTCCAAGTTCAGGGCGATGCCGATGGCGCCGCCGGGGAACTGCACCATTTCGTTATACATCACGTCGGACAGGCCGTCGATCTTGGCGACGCCGTCGGCGACGGTGCGGATGGTGCCGGTGTTCTTCTTGACCGCCTTGGAGGAAAGGTTGGCGATCTGGGATTCGATTTGTTCGAGGACGGAGCTCATGGCGGCGCGGGGCGCGGTTGGAAGGATGTGGGTTGTGAGTTTTTGGAAAGAGAAGCGAATCAGAGCGTCGCGGCGAGGCTGTCGAGCTGACCGCTGACGGTGGATTCGTAAACGTCGTCGGCGATGCGCACACGCAGACCGGCGAGGAGCGCGTCGTTGCGCTTGGCGGTGGTGGTGACGTGGCGGCCGAGCTTCTGGGTCAGAGCCCCGGCGATGCCGGCCAACACACTGTCCGAAACCGGGCCGGCGTGTTCGACGACAGCGTTGGATTTCGCCAGTTCGTGGGCGATACGGCGCTGGTAGGCCTTGAGCACGGCGATCGGCTGGGCCGGCGGGTGCTTTTCAAGGTAGGCCAGCACGCCGGCGACGCGCTCGGCATCCACCGCGCCATCGGAGCCGAGGCTCAGGGTGGCGAGGCGACGGGCGAGTTGCTGGGAGGATTTGGAAGTGGCGGACACGGCGGGTGCGGGACGCTGAAGATTGGTGGCGGCGCGACTCAGGAGAGCGCGAGTTCCTTGGCGGCAGCGTCGTTGTAACGCTGGCGGTCGGCGTCGGAAAGTTCCTGAGCCAGCACCTGACGGGTGGTGGCAACGACCAGACGGGCAATCTCACCGCGCGCCTCGGCGATCATCTTGCGATGCTCGAGCTCGGTGGCGTGCTGGGCCTTGGCAATGATGTCCTGGGCCTTGACGGTGGCTTCCTGGGTCTGCTTTTCGAGAAAGGCCTTGGCGGAGTTGCGGGCCTCTTCGACGATCTTGGTGGCCTCGCCCTGGGCCTGCTTGATGATCTCGCCGCTTTGCACCTGAGCGGCGGCGAGCTGGGCCTTCATCTCCTCGGCATGCTTGAGACCGGAAGCGATCTCGGCGTTGCGCGTGTCGATGGTGGAGAGGACCGGCTTGAAGAAGAAACGGTAGAGAACAAAGGCCAGCACCGAGAAGCTGATGACCTGCATGAGCAGGTATTTGCCTTCGATCCCGAATTGGGACTGGATCGCGTGGAGCTTGCCGGAGGCGTCGGCGGCGGCGAGGAACAGGTTCATGGTGCGTGGGCGAAGAAGAAGGGTGGCAGGATGGAGCGGTCAGGCCGCCCCACCCTGCCGGTGAAGGAATACGACGATCAGGCGAGGAAGATCACGTAGAACGCGACGGCTTCGGCGAGCGCCATGCCCAGAATGGACTGGACGAGGATCTTGCCGGAAGCGCCCGGGTTGCGACCGACGGCCTCAACGGCCTTGGTGCCGATCATACCGACGCCGATGGCGGCCGCGGCGGCGCCGAGGGCGATGTGCAGGTTGCCGGCGACGCCGGTGGCTTGCGCGATGATTTCGTTCATTTTGTCAGGAGGATTTGGATGGTTGTGGGATCCGCCGTGCGCACGCTTGCGGCACGCTCCCGGCGGAAAAGTCGGAAAACTCAGTGGTGGGCTTCGTGGCCTTCCTCGCCGTCGTGGCCGTCGCCGTGGTTGCAGATCAGGCCGATGTAAACCGCGACCAGCAGGGTGAAGACCAGCGCCTGGACGAGGCCGATCAGCAATTCGAGGAAGTAGAAGGGGAAAATGAATCCGGTGCCGTGCAGGAGATTTTCGCCGCCGTAAACGTTACCGAAGAGCCGGAAGGACAGCGAAACCGGGCGGATGGCGATGGAAATGATTTCGATCAGTCCGACCGCGAGGAAGATCACGGTGAGGAAGTAATAGATGGCGACCGGCACTTCGCGCTTGTCGGCCTTGTTGCCGAACAGATCGAAGAGGATGACCTTGGGGCCGGCATACTTGAGGATGAGGAACAACCACACCGCCATGGCCACGATCGCCAGCGCGATGGTGCCGTTCATGTCAGCGCTGAAGGGACGCACAAACGCATCCATGTGATGCGAGCCATCCTCGCCGTGGCTGACCATACCGACGGTGCCGACGCCGGGCAGCAGGCCGGACCAGTTGTTGATCAGAATAAAGGTGAAGAGCGTGAGCAGCAGGGGCAGCGCGGCACGGGCAACACCTTTGCCCACGATCGGCTCCACCAAATCGCGCACTCCGGTGAGCAGACTCTCAACGACTGCCTGGCCGCGCGTCGGCACCAAAGTCGGCTTCGAACCGATGGCGATGCGCAACACCAGGAGCAGTGTGAGCGCGATCACCCAAGTGGTGATGATCGAGCTGGTGATGGGAAGACCCAGGATTTCGAACTGGGCCGCGCTCGGCGCGACTTTCGCCTGCGCAGAGGACCCCGCCAGCACGAAAGCGGCGGCGGAGAAAAGGAATTTGGAAGGCCGGGTGAGGGACGCCATTGCGGTTTTATTCGTTCGAAAAGGGCCACTTGGTAAGTCGCCAAAAGTCGGCCAGTCAATTCCCGAAACCCGCCAAGGCGATTTGCAGATGAAACATTTGTGCGCCCCCGGTGTCGCCCTGAGGCCGTTTTCAGCTCAACCCCCACCGTTTTCTGGAAGCGCCCCGTCTTCGCGTCGCGTCGCGATGAGCGACTGATGCGCGACTGCCTTGGCCTCGAAAACCGTCTGGAACTCGAACGGCCAGACTGCATCGGGCCAGACCTGCCACCGGGGATGCGCCGCAATGACTTCGGCGGCGGCAGCAAAATAGTCCGCGTGATCGGTGCGGAAACACAACTGCGTCCCCGGTGCGGCCCGTTCGGCCAGCCGATCAAGAAACTCCGGCTGAATGAGGCGGTTCTTCCAATGCCGCCGTTTGGGCCAGGGATCAGGAAAAAGCACGAAGATGTTGCGGTTAAAACGCGCGCCCGGCGGCAGGGCGGCGAGCAGATCCTCGGCCGCGGCACGCAGCCAGGTCACGTTTTCCAGGCCGGCACGGGCGGTTTTGCGCGCGGCGCGTTCGAGACGTTCACGGATGATGTCGATCGCCAGACAGATTTCGCTGGGGTGGGCCTGGGCGTAGGCGGTCAGGAAGTGACCGTGACCGCAGCCGATTTCCAGAGTGAACGCCGGATGCTCCCACGGCACGGCCGCGAGTGATTCGCGCAACGCGGTGATGCGCTGATTCTGGAGCTGGCGGGAGTCTTCGATCGACATGGCCGCCGTAAAAGGGGGGCGGCCGGCGTAAGGCAAGGCGAAGCGCGCGAGGAAAGTTTCCCCGATCGCCGGGCCGACCTGGAGATCAGAGCACCGCGACCTTGGGCTTGGCCGTCGGCAGCGTGAGGATGAACGTCGTCCCCTGCCCCACTTCGCTTTCCGCCCGCACGCGGCCGCCGTGCAGTTGGATGATGTGTTTCACAATGCTCAGGCCGAGACCGGTGCCGCCCTTGTCGCGGGAGCGGCCTTTGTCGACGCGGTAGAAGCGTTCAAAAATGTGCGGCAGGTCGGCGGCGGGAATCCCCGGGCCGGTATCGCTGACCCGGATCTCGATGTCGGCCGTGTGGCGTTTCGTGGTGATGGCGATGGTCGAACCGGCCGGCGTGTATTTGAGCGCGTTGTCGAGCAGGTTTTCGAAGACCTGAGTCAGCTTCAGCGGATCAATCAAGAGGTTCTCGATCGCAGGATCGTTTTCGAACAGCAATTGGTGCGCGGCCACCGCCGGACGACTGCGGTAATCCTCCACGATGCCTTCGATCAGAGCGTTGAACGGCGTCGATTCGCGCTGCAGGCCGGGATTGATCGATTCGAGGCGCGAAAGGATCAGCAGGTCGTCGAGCAACGAATTCAGGCGCTCAGTGTGACGCTGGATGGTGGCGAGAAACCGCGAACGATCGGCGATTTCCATGTCCTCGTGGCCGTCGACCAGCGTCTCCACGTAACCCTTGATCACGCTGAGCGGCGTGCGCAGCTCGTGGGAAACGTTGGCCACAAATTCCTTGCGCACCAATTCGAGCCGTTTTTGGCGGGTGATGTCGTGCAACACAAACAGCGCCCACTTGCCCTTGCTGCCATCGAGCGCGGGGATCGGTGTGCCGGTGACCTCGACCCAGCGGGTATCGTCGCCCTCGACAAATTCAATCGCGTGCTGCGGCTCCC
>CBINJL010000006.1:0-18213 GCA_966250925.1 uncultured Opitutus sp.
CGCGTCGAGATCGCCCGCGAACTCCTGACCCAAGTCTCCCCCAACGAGGCTTAACCCCTTCCTGCTTCCCATCGTCCGATGTCTCCCGCCGCCTACGCCCGCCAGTATCAAACCCAGGCTGTCCTCAGCGCTTCGCCCGGACAACTCGTCTTGATGCTCTACGACGGGGCCCTGCGTTTTCTCCGCCAGGCCGTCGACGCCTTTTCGCCCAGCACCGATGAAATCAAGCGCATCGCGCAGGTCCACACCGCGTTGAGCAAAGCCGGCGCCATCCTGGCGGAACTCCAGGCCAATCTCAACCACGAGGCCGGTGGCGACTACGCGGCCAACCTCGACCGCCTCTACGATTATTATCAGCGCCGGCTGCACGACGCCAACATGAAGAAGGACGTCGAGGGGGTGCAGGAGGTCCTGCGCCTGCTCACCGAGTTGCGCGATGGCTGGGCCGAGATGCTCCGCCAGCAGGAGAATCCGTCGTCGGTCAAGGTCGCCTGAGCTTCGCCTCCCGGCCTCCGCCTGCCAGTCGCGTTTCCCGTCCCCATAACCCGCCATGCCCGTCCCGACCGATCGCCTCGCCGCCGACCTCACCGGCCTGCTGCACCGCGCGCTCAGTCGGGCCCGCACCGGAGCCTGGACCGGAGCCGACGAAACGCTGGCCCGGGCCAGCGACTTGCTGCCCGAGTTGATCCGTCGCCTGCCGCCGCACGATCCCGTGTTGCGGACCTGTTTCGACTTGCTCGGCCGGTTGCACGAACGCACTGCCGCCGCCCATCACAACGTGCGCGAGGAGCTCGCTCAACTGAGGATCGCCCGCGCCCGCCTGCGCCCCACCCGCCAGGCCTATACCCGGCCGACCGAGCCGGCCCGCACCGCTCAATTCGCCGGCACCGCCTGAGCGATTATCGACCTACGCCGAAGCGGCCTGGATCTGGAGAGGAACCGACTCTGTCGGTCCGCGGTGGTTTTGAGAACAAGAACGAGCATGCCGTAGGGCATGACCACATCTCGCTGGCACGATTCTGCCGTTTCTCGGCGGACTCCGGCTCCTCCGTGTTTAAAAATCGGATACAGCGCGGACTGAAGCCCCCCGCTACAGAGACATCCCAAGGGCGGCTTGCCCGATCGATCAGGCCGAGGCCTTGATCGGCAGGTCGTCTTCCTGATCCGCCGTCTCCAACTCGGTCATGTCGGCCCCGATTTCGTTCGGCGCCCCGGCCAGCCAGAGGGTGGCCACTTTACGGGCGGATTCGTCCCAGATGGTGCCGCGGTTGATCTCGTTCGGATAAACCGAAATCTCACGGGTCGCCTCAGCTCCGGCCCAGTGCACGACGGCCTTGAGGCAGTCGCGGCCGTCGGCCAGTTCGAAGCATTGCACTGCGATCACATCGCCCGCGTCAGTCAACTGCAGTCGGGCCAGGCCCTGACGGAAATCAACCGCCCGCGCCGTCTCGACCGGCAGGGCCGCGGCGTTTTGCTGGCGGATGGCGGCTTCGATTTGGGAGAGAAATGAGAGTGGACGCATGACGGGTTGTCCGGTGCATCGGCCACTTGGCGCCCGACTTTAGCCCAAAAGAGAAAATAATTTGAAACAGGTTTGGCCTTTTCACCGGGCCCACGCCGCGCCTAAGTTGCGGGTCCCTACCCGGCATGCCGCTTGAACGAATATTGGTCGTTGACGACGAACCCCTTATCCAACGCTCGCTCGGGGAGTTGCTGCGTCGACGCAAATACAACGTCACCATCGCCAACTCCATCAAGGAGGGCGAGGCCGAGCTGAACAAGGAAGTCTTCGATCTGGTGATTCTCGACGTGCGCCTGCCCGATGGCGACGGCCAGCATTTTCTGGAACGCATCGTGGCCATGCCGGACCGGCCGCTGGTGGTCATGATCACCGGTCACGGCACCATCGAACACGCCGTGACCTGCATGCGCATCGGCGCCTTCGATTACCTGATCAAACCGTTCTCGGCCTCGCAGATCGACGTCGTGCTCAACAAGAGCGAGTCGTTCATCCAGCTCCTGCGGGTCAACCGCTACCTCAACGAACAGGAGCAGACCGGCGGCGACGGACTCGTCTTCGGGCGCAGTCCGGCCATGGCCCGGCTCAAGCAACTCATCTCCCGCGTGGCCCCGTCCGATGTCACCGTGCTGGTCACGGGCGAAAACGGCACCGGCAAGGAAATGATCGCGCGCGAGCTCTACCGCCAGTCCAGCCGCCGCGCCGAGCCTTACATCAAGGTCAACTGCGCCGCGTTGTCGGAGACGTTGATCGAAAGTGAACTCTTCGGCCACGAACGCGGCGCCTTCACCGGCGCCACCACCCGCCGCGAGGGTCGCTTCGAACTCGCGCACAAGGGCACGCTGCTGCTCGACGAAGTGAGCGAGATCCCGCCCGCCCTCCAGGCCAAGCTCCTGCGCGTGTTGCAGGAACGCGAATTCGAACGCGTCGGCGGCACCAAGACGATCAAGGTCAACGTCCGCATCCTCGCCACCTCCAACCGGCATCTCGAACGCTCGGTCGAGCGCGGCGAATTCCGCTCCGATCTCTATTATCGACTCAACGTCTTCCCGGTCCACGTGCCGCCGCTGCGCGAACGCCCCGAAGACATCCAGGCCCTCGCCGGCGAATTCCTCAACCGCTTCGCCCGCCGCCACCGCCTCGCCATCCCCGGCTTCACCGACCAGGCCACCCGGGCGCTCGAACTCTACCCCTGGCCCGGCAATGTCCGCGAACTCCAGAACACCATCGAACGCGCCGTGATTCTCGGCGAGGAAGGCCGCCCCATTTCCTCGGCCCAGCTCAACCTGCCGCAGTTGCCGCCCTCGATTTTCCCCGCCGCGGCGCCCCTTCCGGCCACCACCGCGCTGCCGCCGTTTGCCTCCGAGGCGCCGATCCCGTTTCACCCCACCGGCGCCCCGCCGCCGGAGGCACCGCCCGTGCCGGTGAGCCCGCCGCCGCCCGTCGCCGCCGAACCACCCGCGCCGCCGCCTTGGACGCCCCCGCCGGTCGAAATCGATCCCCCCCCCGCAGCGGATCCGGAGCTCGCCCCCTTTCCCTCCTCCGCACCGACCGATCCGCTGCCGCTGCACGAGATGGAAAAACGCGCCATTCTCGACACGCTCAAGGCCACTGCCGGCAACCGCACCCGCGCCGCCGAGCAATTGCAAATCTCCATCCGCACCCTCCGCAACAAAATCGCGGAATACCGCAAACAAGGCGAAGACATCCCCGGCGACGACTGACGGGATACGGGATTCGGGATTCGGGATGCGGGATTCGTAGCGCGGTGCTTCAGCCCGCGCCGCCCTCGCAATCATTCTCGTTCTCCTACTCGTTCTCGTTCTCGAAAAACGATTCGTCCGAGCCCCTCGCATTGCGCCCATTCGTTCCCGAGGGAACACCGAACTCCCGTTCGCCCCCGCCGATACCCGTATCCCGTATCTCGCATCCCGCATCACGCATCCCGTCCCCCCGCATCTCGTAAAAAACACCCCCGACGCGTGCTTTTCCCCTAAATTCCCCGGCAGGTGGCCGATAACAGAGAGGCTTACAATTAACCTCAGACACGCCGCCTTATGCCAATCGTCGAAACAATCAGCGATGCCGTTTTCCAGGACACCTTGTCCCGGGCCGTGCAAGATGTCTTCAGCACCATGCTCGGCAAAACCGCCAAGCTGGTTGAGAGCACGGAGGAAATCATCAAGGAAAACCAGGTCGACGCGCTCGAGCTCAAGGGCGCCCAGATCGTCGGCACCGTCGGGTTCATCGGCGAGATCACCGGCCTGATCTACCTTTATCTCGAAATCCCGTTCGCCAACGACGTCGCCTGCGGGCTCCTCGACATGGATGCGGCGGAACTCGCCGAATGTGAGGACGAGGTCGTCAACGACGCCATCGGCGAAATCACCAACATGACGGTGGGCGCCTTCAAAAACCAACTCTGCGACGTGGGCTTCCCCTGCAAGCTCACCATCCCGTCCATTCTCCGCGGCAGCAACTTTACCATCGAGCCGGTCAAATCCGCCTCGCGCCGTATCTACCGTTTCCAGGTCGGTCAGCACACCCTCGTGGCCGACCTCCTGATGAAACAAGGCGAATAATTCACCACAACCCTCCGCTCTCCCGAAACATGCGCTACAAAGTCCTCACTGTGGACGACTCCAAAACCGTCCGCATCATCGTCAAGAAGGCCTTCAAGTCCTACGATTGCGAAATCATCGAGGCTGCCAACGGCGTCGAGGGTCTCGCCGCCGCGGCCAAGGAACAGCCCGACGTCATCCTCCTCGACATCACCATGCCGGTGATGGACGGCGTTGAAATGCTCACCAAGCTCAAGGCCGATCCCGCCACCAAGGCCATCCCGGTCGTCATGCTCACGGCCGAAGGCGGCCGCGACAACGTGCTCAAAATCGCCAAGATCGGCATCCGCGACTACATCGTGAAGCCGTTCAAGGAGGACGTGCTCATCGAGAAGATCGGTCGCATCATCGACCTCAAGCCACTCTCCGAGTCGCCCACCAAGGCCAAGTCCATCTTCGATCCGGCCAACATCCTCGTCGTCGAGGACAAGCCCGCCATCATCCAGCAGATCACCGAGGGCCTCAAGCACACGCCCTGGCAGATCACCGGCACCCAGACCACCGGCGAAGCGATCGACTTCTGCGGCCGCACCGTGCCGGACCTGATCATCATCTCGCTCTCCCTTCCCGAGGAATCGGCCTACACGCTTTTCCGCCTCCTCCGCACGCAGGTGAAGACCAAATACACGCCCATCTTCGGCCTGGTGGTCAAAACCGACACCGCCGCGCAAAACCAGGGCCAGCAGGTCGGCTTCTCCGCCATCGTCACCAAACCACTCGATCTCACCGAGCTGGAGGCCAAGATTTCCAAGGCGATGAACCTCGACACCTCCGAGCGCTACTTTGCCCAGGACGAAGGCTTCTTCGTGATGCGCCTGCCCGAACAAACCGGCCAGTCCGCCATCCACGAGATCACCACCTACCTCAAGCCCAAGATCTCCGAGGCCGTCGACGCCGGCATCGCCCGCGCCATCATCGACCTGCACGAGCTCAAGCGCCTCGACATGAATGTCATCAAGCTGCTCGTCAGCGCCATGGCCACCTGCCGCGACCTGGGCCTCCAGTTCTCCATGGTCGGCTCCGGCGCCATCGTGCAGGAGTGCAAGGGCTTCGAGGACACCCGCAACTGGCAGTTCCACGACACCCTCGCCGCCGCCAAGGAGGCGTTGCAAAAGCCCGAGCCCGTCTCGGCCTGATCCCCTTTCGATGGCGCCGGCCGGGCCTCTGAGTCCGTCCGTCGACCATCGCCCTGCGAGTCCCCGCCCCGCGCCTGAAAGCGCGGGGCGAGGGATTGGGTGCCGCCCACCGGTGCCCGGCCTCCGCCGCGGTCGTCCAGCCGCCCGGAAACGCTCCGCAGGTTCGCCCGCCCCAAAAGGTTCGGCCCGCCGAACCCACTACCCCGAACAGGAAAACCGGATCAACCACACCAGCCTATGACCCAAATCGACGCTCATGATTTTAAAATCTTCCCCTGTTCGGAAGTCCCGCGCGTCCCTGGGCACCGCCCTGCGCGCCCTCATGGTCTCGGCCTGTGCGTTGACCGCACCGACCGCGTTCGGACATGCCAACAAATCGCGACGCCCGGTGCCCGCACCGTCGCCCGCGACCCATCCCTATCTCGCCCTCCTCGCGCCCACGCCGCTGCGTTTCCTGCCCGCGGAACGCCCGCCCGCGGTGCTCGCGATCGAGCCCACCGCCGAGGAACTCGCCGCCCAGGCTGAAGCCGCCCAGGCCGAAGCCGAAACCCAGGCCGCCAACCAACTCATCACCGAAGCCGCCACCGAGTTTCGCTTCGATTTCAATCTGCCTTCCTCCTCGGAACTCGACGCCACACTCGACGACATCGCCGAAGAAGCCCGCGCCGCCGAATCCGCCCGCGACTCCGGTCCGCCGCCGATTCTGCTGCCGGCCCACTCCATTCCCGGCACCCGCCCCGAGGACGTCCTGCCCTTTTTCCGCCTGCCGTCCAATCCGTCGAAGGCCTCCTATCGCAAAGAATGATCCGCCGCCGCCACCTTTTCCTTCTGCTTGTCGCCACGTTTTGGATACGCGGCGGCGCGGCGGAGCATGGACCGGAAACGGTGGCCACGCCCCCGGCCGAAATCACCACTTCGGTTGAGGCTCCGTCCGTCTCGACGGCTGCAGCCGTCAACGCGATCACCGAACCGCCTCCGGCCACCCCGCCTGCAGCGGAAAAACCGCTGACCATCGCCGGCACCCCGATCGAGAGCCTCCTCCGCCTCGGCCAGAGCCAGGCCGCCTCGGGCAACTACGAAGGCGCCCGCACCGCCTTTTTTCAGGTTTTGCAAAGTCCCCTGCCCCCCGAGACCGAGGTCGAGGCCCTGCTCGGACTCAGCTCCGCCTATCTGGAACTCAATGAGCGCACCCGCGCCGTCGCCATTCTCGAACGCCTGATCAAGGATCACGCCGCTTCGCCCCAGGTTCCGCGCGCCTTGCTCAAAGCCGGCCGTATTCACCGCGACCTCGGTGCCGAGCGTCTCGCCATGTCGCGCTTCTACGCCGTGCTGCAGGCCACGCTGCGCATTCCCGACGACACCTGGGCGCAGGCCTACAAACAACTCGCCCGCACCGCTCAATACGAGATCGCCGAAACCCACCTGCGCGCCGGCCGCTACGACGACGCCGAACGCTACTTCGCCCGCTTCAGCCGCCTCGAACTCACCCCCGAAGACCAGGCCCGCGGCGCCTACAAGGTCATCGAGGCCCGCTCCTCCGCCGGTCGCCACGAAGGGGTCATCGCCGCGGTCAACGCCTTCATCGACCAGTATCCGCTCGACCCGCACGTCCCCGCCGCCCTCCACCACGGCGCCACCGCCCTGCGCGAGCTGGGCCGCGCCGACGATGCCCTCGCCTTCACCCTCCGCCTGCTCCAGGCCAGCCGCGAACAGCAGGCCGGCGCCCCCGCCGCCTGGTCGTATTGGCAACGCCGCACCGGCAACGAGCTGGCCAACACCTTTTTCCAACGCGGCGAGTTTCGCAACGCCCGTCAGATTTACGACACCCTCGCCGGCCTCGATCCCGCGCTGGAGTGGAGCCTGCCCGCCATCTACCAGGGCGCGCTGTGCCGGGAACGACTGGGCCAGACCGGCGACGCCATTAAAATGTATCGCGACATTGTTGCCCGCGCCGCCGAAAAGGATTCTAAGTCCCTGCAGGAAATCTCCGACATGGCCGCCTGGCGCATCGATCATCTCGAAAGCCTCGACCAGCAACGGGCCGATATCCGCCACTTGCTCCAATCCCTCCCGACCGAAGCCGAGACCGCCGCCATCGTCCCATGAATCCAAATTTGTCAGAATTCGCCGCCACGTGTGACGAGGCTTACAGCCTGGCCGTGACGGAGAACCGGCAATTGAAGGACGCCACCCGCGCCCCCGATCCCAAGCTGCGCGAACGTCGCGAACTGCTGCTCAAGCGTCTCAACGATGTGTTGCCCCAGCTCAAGGCGTATCAACCGGCCCACCTCACCGCCGACGCCAAGGTCGAAGTGGCCCGCCTGCGCGAACGCATTCTGCAGACCCTGCATCTGAGCCGCGAAAACGAGCAGCTCCTCCTCCGCGGCAGCCTGCAGCGTCCCGCGCCGCAGCAACCCGCTCCGCCGCCCCCTTCCGGCGCCGCCGCCAAAGCCTACGGTCAACGGCAGCAGTGAGGATTGGTTTTTACACGAGGAAACGGAGGCAAACAGAGCCACTGCTCCGCCGGGTTTTACAGAAGGGAACGAAGAGAACAAAGACGGGCCATTAAAAGGACTGTAAGTGTCCGCAACTGAGCTCGATCGAGGTCTCTATTTCTCTCTGTTCTCTCCTGTAAAAAAACGCCCTGCCTCCACACTTCGTTCTCTTCGTTACCTTCTGTAATAACTCCCTGTAGCTGGCGCACTGCCCCGTTGTTCGATCCAAAAATCGTGTCGACAACCGTCGCCTGCGTCCCTCCTTTTACCGCTCTTATGGCCAAGTCCGAAGTCCAGTTGATCCGCAAGTCCGACTTCCTCGTCGATATCGTCCTGGTGGGCATTTTCTTCTGCCTGTTTGCGTTCCGCTGGCTGCCCAGCCACGTGCCGTCCAACGACCCGACGATGATCACCCTCTGGTCCATCGGCACCGCCGCCTGCATGAGCGGCACGTTCTGGCTCGCCCTCTGGATGCTGCGCGTCGTCGCCCGCTACCAGAAGGAGCTGGACTCCCGTAAATAACCCGGCGTGCGCCGGGAGAATGCCTTTGACCGGCCGCACGGCCTGATTTGAGTCTGGCCGTGGCCGCTGAATCCCAGCTCCCCCTGCCCCGCACCACTTCCGCCGTCGAGGATTACCTCGAGCGGATCAGTGAGCTCATCAAGACCAAGGGTTACGCCCGCGTGGTCGATATCGCCGCCGAGCTCAAGATTTCCCAGGCCAGCGTTTCCACCATGGTGCAACGGCTCGATGCCGAAGGCCTGGTGAAATACGAAAAATACCGCGGCATGGTCCTCACCGAAGCCGGCGAAGCCGTCGCCGCCCGCATCGCCCACCGCCACGAATTGCTGACCCAGTTCCTGCGTCTGCTCGGCCTCGACGAAACCGTCATCGCCCACGACGTGGAAGGCATGGAACACCACGTGAGCGCGGAAACGTTCGCCGCCCTCGAACGCCTGACCCGCCACCTGGAACTGCATCCCGACCTCGTCGCCAAGCTGCGGGAGTAAGTTTTACAGCAGGTAACGAAGAGAACAACGCCGAGAGGCCGGGTTCTCATTTTACAGGAGAGAACAGCGGGAAACTGAGAGCGTCGCGGAGTTCATTTTCCGACGCTTCGTTCCCTTCGTTTCCTTCTGTAAAGTTCAGCGTCGGAGTGGCTGCGCTTTTTCTCCGTTGCCTCCTGTAAAAAACCAGACCGTCAGCGCGCGTCATTCGCCTGGGCTTCGGCCTGTTTCTTTTCCACCCGCGTGGCGGCGATGATCGAGATCCAGTAGAGGAAGTAGAGCGACATCGCCAGGACCGACTGGTTGATCGGATCCGGGGTGGGCGTGACGATGGCCGCGACCACAAAGCACACCACCAACGCGTGTCGCCACCAGCCGCGTAGCTTGGCGCTGGTGAGCATGCCGAGGTGAACCAGCACGACGATGACGAGCGGAAACTCAAACGCCGCCCCGACCCCGAGCGTCAGCCAAATCAGCGTGCCGTAATACGAGCCCGGCGTCCAACGGGTGGTGAACCCGAACAGCTGGTTCAACTCGATCGAGACCCGGATCGTGCCCGGCACCAACAGGAAAAAGCTGAAGCAGACCCCGAGCAAAAACAGCCCCAGCGCCGCCAGACAGCCGGGCAACACCAGCTTCATTTCCTTCTCGTGCAGCGCCGGCGCGACAAATTGTCCGATAAAAAAGAGAATGAACGGGGCCGACATCACCAGTCCGCCGACAAAGCACATCTGGATCACCACCGTGAAGCCTTCCATCACCGAGGTCGTGCCCAGATCGAGCGCGAAGTCGGCGTAGTCCATCCGCACCGAATTGAGCGGCCATGTCAGCACCTCGTTGAACTGCTTGAGAAAGATGCCGATCAGGGCCGCGCACAGGCCGAAAGCGATGGCCGACTTGACCAGCGTCCACCGCAACTCCTCCAGATGCTCGAAAAACCCCATCGGTTTTTCGCGGGCCGCCGGCACCGGCTCCAGCGCTTCGTCGTCGTCGTAGGAATGGTCTTCGTCTTCGTGGGCCGCCATGGGTCGGGATCAGGAACGGAGGAAAACCCAACAGCGTGGCGGAATCCGTTCACAGGGAAAGCGAGGAATCGAATTTCTCCAAATGCCGCCACCCTGCATCCCGGCTCTTCACGTCCGCACGCGATCGTCCTGATGCCGACGGCGAAACTCGCCCGGCGTGATCCCGGTCAGGCGTTTGAACACCACGCTCATGTATTCGACGTGCTCGAACCCGGCCAACTCCGCGATGCGTTTGAGCGGATACTCGGTGTCGATCAGGAGCTGCTTGATGCGGTCCACCTGCACGCGGCGAATCTCGGCCTGCGGTGAACGTCCGAAATAGAGCCGGAATTTTTTCTCCAACTGACTGCGCGAGGCCGCGGCATGTTTGAGCACGGCGTTGACCGTGATGCCCGAGCAGGCGTGTTCGCGGATGTAGCTGAGCGCCGCCGCGACATTGCGGTCGTCCACCGCCAGCACATCGCTCGACTGCCGCGCCACCACGCCGCGCGGGTCGATGCGCAGATAAGTTTCCGCCGGCGTCTCCCCGCGCATCAAGGTGTCGAGCATCTCCGCGGCCCGAAACCCGGACTGAAACGGATCGGGCTCCACACTCGACAGCGGTGGAAACGACAGATCGCAGCGAATGGCGTCGTTGTTCGCCCCCAACACCGCGATTTCCTCCGGCACCAGCAGTCCGGCGGACTGACAGGCCGCGATCACCTGCAACGCCCGCATGTCGTTGCAGCACAAAACCCCGACCGGTTTCGGCAAACTCACCAGCCATTGCGCGAGCACTTCCGTCTGCTCCTCGTCCCAGGTCGGTGTCATGTCGCCGGGATAATCGACCTCAAACACATCGCATCCGATTCCGCCCAATTGCGCCGCTTCGACAAATCCGTCCCGCCGCTCCCGCGCCCACGCGTAGTTGGAAAACCCCGCAAAGCCCACCCGCCGAAATCCGCGTTCGAGAAAATGCTCCCCACCGAGATGCCCGATGGCAAAGTTGTCGGGCCGGATTTTCGGCACACCCGGATACGGTTCCGTATCACTCAAATCGACCAGCGGGATGCCCAGTTTCTCGCATTCGCGCACCAATCCCGGCGTGGTGTGGCGGCTGATGACGCCCGACCACGGCTTGCTGCGCAACCACCGCGGATCGATCTCCGCCTTGGCCTCATCGTCGAGATAGGCCTGCCACGGTCGATGCGACCGCTCGTAGTGCGCCACCCCCCGCAACATCGCGGGGCATTCCTCATAAATCATCATGAAAATCAGCAAAACCTGAGGGCGCATGTGGTGACCATGATTCTCCCTGCTGAGAAACAAAAGCCGGAAAACGTCTCAATCCGTACCGCACCTATGCCTGTTTATCGCTTCGTGCATGGCGTTTTTTTGGCAAATCCTAAGATTCATTTTAGTAATTTACTATCATAGTCTTACGGTAATATTTAAGAGAAATTTTGTGGCGATAATCCACTCATTTTAACTCATTTCCGCATTCGCCGGACTCCGCAAAATACCTCATGAGTGGCACAAGCGAACTCATTCCCTGCGGCCCAAATTCGCCGTAATCTGCGCCCGGTCGCCTCCACCCCAAGCGCGAGGCACCTCCTGTGGCTGTCTTTACCCAACCCGGCCCCGGGAAACCCCTAATCCAACAGAACCTATGAGCCGCAAAACTGCGAAGGTCGGCACTACCCTTGCCGCCTTGTTACTCGCGACCGCGCCCCGTATCTGGGCCCAGGCCGCTACGACGACTCCGCCGGAGTCCGATCTCGATGAGGAGACGATCGTCTTGTCTCCCTTCCTTGTTGAATCCTCGGAGGACGCCGATTCCTACCGCGCCAACGCCACGTTGGCCGGCACGCGCGTCCGCACCGAACTCCGCGATGTCGGTTCGGCCGTCTCGGTCATCACCGAGAAGTTCCTCACCGACACCAACTCCAAAAATGCCGCCGACCTGCTCGTTTACACCACGGGCACGGAAGTCGCCGGCCAGGGCGGTAACTTCACCGGCGCCGGCGACGGCGCCGTGATCGATACCACCGCCTACACCCAGCCCAATCCCAACACCCGTGTGCGCGGTCTCGCCGCCGCCGACAACCTGCGCGACTTCTTCCTGACCGACATTCCGTGGGACTCCTACAATGTCGGCCGCGTCGACCTCCAGCGCGGCGCCAACTCCGTGCTCTTCGGCATCGGCTCGCCCGCCGGCATCATCAACAGCTCGGTCAACACCGCCGCCTTCAGCGACAGTAACTCGGTCGAGTTTCAGGTCGGCAGCTTCGGCTCCGCCCGCCTCTCCGCCGACTTCAATCAGGAGCTCATCGACGACACCCTCGCGGTGCGCGTGTCCGCCCTCGACGACCGCACCAACTACAAACAGAAGCCCGCCTTCCGCGACGACCAGCGCCTGTTCGCCGCGTTGCGCTGGGATCCGCAACTGTTCTCCGACAGCGCCCACACCTCGATCCGCGTTAACTACGAGACCGGTGAAATCGACGCCAACTACCCGCGCCTGACGCCGCCCATCGACGCCATCACGCCGTGGTTCACGTCGATGAATCGGGAAACGTTCACCTATCAGGATTCGAATCCGCGCACGACCTACGGCGATCCGCTTTATAACCCGTGGCTCGGCGCCGCCGGTAATCGCATCTGGGACGGCCTCGCCAGCACCTTCGAGCACGACAGCCCGGCGCAGCGTCAGATCTTCGCCGCCTCGGTGGTTAATTACCCGGAAGCGACCGATCCCGACACCCAGAACAACACCGTCAACGGCTCCTACAAGGGCATCCAGAACTACAGTTCCTACGCCAAGAACGCCCGTTTCGACGGCCACCTCATCAGCCCGTTCAAGGCCAAGTCCCTCACCGACGCCTCGGTATTCGACTTCTACAACAATCTCCTTGAAGGCGACAACAAGCGCAGCTGGAACGACTTCGACGCGATGAAAATCAACGTCTCCCAGACGTTCCTCGATGATCGCATCGGCTTCGAAATCGCCTACGACGACCAGGACGCCGAATGGGGCTACACCAACGCCATCGCCGGCGACGCCGCCGCCATCACCGTCGACGTGATGGAGACGATGGCCGACGGTTCGGCCAATCCCAACGTCGGTCGCCCCATGGTCATCATGGGTGGCGGTTCCTCCGGCTCCGGCTGGACGCATCGCACCCGTGAGACCCTGCGCTTCACCGGTTTCGGCAAATTCGACTTCGCCGATGTCCTCGACCGCGACTCCACCCTCGCGACCATCCTCGGTAGCCACAACTTCACCGCCGCTTACACCGACTACGAAGACGAAACCGTGACCCGCCAATGGGCCAACTGGTTCATCGACGAGAGCTACGGTCCCGTGTCGGCCATCCCCGTCGGCGGCGCCGGTCGCGACATCACCCCGATCATCTATCTCGGCGGTGACCTGCGCGGCGCCACTTCCGCCGCGAACCTCACCCTCCCCCGTATCACCACCCCGATCATCGCCCAAAGCGGCACCGTCGGCCAGTGGGATACCACCATCCCCGGCTTCCGCACCTACAACGTGCCCGTGGTGACCCCCAACGGCGACAACGGTCCCTTCACCCAAGCGTCTCACGCCGCCCAGCAGATCGAATCCGAAGTGGTCGTGTGGCAGGGTTATCTCTTCGGCGGCAACGTCGTCCCCATGGTCGGCTGGCGCAAGGACACCGCCACCGCCCGCAACGCCGGCACCCCGACCAAGACCCTCGGCCTGGTTGACAACGTCAACTCCCCCGACTGGCACCTGCCGACGGATGCGAACGACACCGCCAACGGCCGCACTTGGGACGTGGTGGAAGGCGAGACCAACACCTACTCGATCGTCGTCCACACCCCACGCTCCATCATGGACAAGCTTCCGGGCAACCTCGGCCTCTCGTTCTTCTACAACGAGTCCGAGAACTTCCAACCCGACGCCTCCCGCAAGGACATCCTGGGCGCGCCGATCGCAGCGCCCTCGGGCTCGACTGAGGACTATGGCTTCTCCATCAGCATGCTCGACAACAAGCTCACGCTGAAGGTCAACCGTTACGAGACCTCCGTCACCAACGCGACCCTCGACTCGGGCGGACTGGGCAACGTCTACCTCATCGGCGCCGGCGAGGCCTGGGGTCAGGCCGCGGCCTACCAGCTCAGCATCGATTCCGGCGTCTGGCCCGGCGACGGCAACTTCGGCACCACTTCCGCCGGCTCCGCCTACGGCGCGGGTCACATCCTGCGCTGGCAGCCCGCCGGCGAGGGCCCCTACACCCAAGCCGCGATCGACGCCCAATACGACATCCAGCGCGCCTCCACCGATGACTGGATGGCCAAACCGGTCCCCGCTTCCTTCCAGCAGGCCTGGGGCATGGATGGCTACGCCACCGGCAGCAGCTCGTGGTCGCAAAACACGGTGCACGTCACCGGCGACACCGTGTCGAAGGGCACCGAGTTCGAGCTGATCGCCAACCCGATCCGCGGCCTCGACATCTCGATCAACGCGTCCAAGACCGACGCCCGCCGCCTCAACATCGGTCAGGCCTACGCCGACTGGATTGAGCAACGCTGGGTGGATTACCAGGGCCCGATGGGCGACATGCGCCTCTGGGGTAACGGCAACTGGGCGCTGCAGGAAGGTGCCGGCGGCACCGTGCGCGACAAGTTCAACAACGAGGTCATCCCGAACTACAAACTCGCCCTCGCGCTCAACAACAGCGCCGTGCCGGAGCTCCGCCCGTGGCGCTTCAACGTGGTTGCCAACTACTCCTTCCAGGAAGGTCTGCTCAAGGGCGCCAACGTCGGCGCGAGCTATCGCTGGCAGGACAAGCAGGTCATCGGCTTCGGCCTCAACGATACCCTCGACGGCTACGATGTGAATGATCGCATCTACGGCCCCTCCGAGGACGCGGTCGACCTGTGGCTCGGCTTCGAGAAAAAGCTCACCGAACGCATCAAGTGGCGCGCCCAGATCAACGTGCGCAACCTCTTCGCGTCGGATGATCTGATTCCCATCACGGCCCAGCCCGACGGCACGCCCGGCACCTACCGCATCGCGGAACCGAGAACCTGGTCGTTCACCAACACGTTCTCGTTCTGAAGCGATCGTAATCCCGTTACCGATTCCATCGGTTTCATTGCATCATCCCTCACCGGCGGTCCACGGACCGCCGGTTTTTTTGTGCCCCGGATAAACCCCAAATACCGCATTTTAATCACAGAGCAGAATGCGATTCCGCCCTCGCCCACCTTGCTCCGGGTTCACCTGCGGATCAGCGCCTGCGGAGTTCTTACCATTTCCTTACCGCCTTTCTTTGCGCTCTCTGCGGGCTTTGCGCTCTCTGCGTTAAACATCACTTTCGGAATACAGGATGATTCACGCCCCAAATGCAGGGCTGCCGCTAAACCACCTCGCGCCAGGTAAAGGCGTGACACAGCGCCACGCCGGCCGCATCGGCCTCGTCCGCTGCCAACCTGCGCCCGTGGCCCAGCAGACTCATCACCGTGCGCGCCATCTGCTCCTTGCTCGCCCGGCCCACTCCCACCACCGCCTGTTTCACCCGCAACGGCGGATACTCAAACACCGGCAATGCATGCAACGCCACCGCCGCGATCGCCGCCCCGCGCGCGGCACCGAGAATCTGCGCCGTCTGAAAATTTTGCACGTAGATCGTCTGCTCCAACGCCACATGTCGGATGGCAAAATCACCCACAAACTCCGTCAGCGCCCGGTGAATCTCCGCCAGCGCCACGGGCATCGGATACTTCGGCGGCACCTTCACCGTGCGGCACCGCAACAGCACCGGTTGCCGGCCGGGCACAAAATCGATCAAAGCCAGACCCGTGCCGCGCAATGACGGGTCGACGCCGAGCACCTGCCCACGAAACGGCACGCGCTGCATCCCCGGCAGCGGCAACGGCGTCGCTCCCGCCGCGCGCTTCGTCGCCACCACCGCCGGCACGTCCTTGCCCGCCAGTTTCGCCGCCCACATCGCTCTGACATTCATTCGCGCCATGCTATGGGAACGGGTTTAACCACGGATCGCCCCGGATGGACACGGATATTTTTGGTCATTCGCATCCGGGTGAATCCACGCTTTCGCCTCCGGCTCAAGCGCGGCCACCCACGCCACCGCACGCACTCCCCGCCCGCACCGTAGCCACGTTGGAACGCAGCGACAACGTGGCCCCGCCTGCCTCTCCGTGCTCCGGCTAATTCCACTACCGCCTTTCTTTTCGCGCTTTGCGCATCTCCGCGCGCTTTGCGTTAAATATCTCCTGCGCAATCCAGGTGCATCCGTGGTTAAAACAGCAGCTTCAGCCCGGCCAGAACGCTCATGCCGAGCGCGATGTTTTCAAACAGTCGTTGATCGATTTTTTTGAGCAACACGCGCCCCAGCAGCGCGCCCACAATCACCGCCGGCACCAGCAGCAGGTTACCCGTGAAACTACTGCGGTCGATCAAACCGAGTTGGATCATGAACGGCACCTTGAAGCAGTTGACCAAAAAGAAAAACACCGCGCCGGTGCCCATGAATTCCAGCTTCGGCAGTCGCATCGCCAACAGGTAGATCGCCATCAACGGCCCGGCCGCATTCGCCACCAACGTCGTGAAGCCGGCCAACACCCCGATCATCGCCGCAAAGCCGTATCCCAATTCCCGCGCCTGCTCGCCGCCTTTGCGCCGACGCCACAGGTGCAGCCCGACCATCACCACCACGATCACACCGATCATCAGGCTCGCCTGACGATCGTCGATCCGCCCCATCGCCACCCAGCCGAGCAACACCCCCGCCGCCGTCCACGGAAAGAGCCGCGCCAGGTGTTTCCACTGCGTGTGCGCCCGGTAGGCCTTCACCGCCACCAGATCCGCGCAGATCAGCAGCGGCAGCACAAAGCCGCTCGCTTCCCGCGCCGGCAGGATGTTGGCGAAGACCGCCACCGACACCATGCCCAACCCGCCGATGGCGGTTTTCGACAAGCCGATGAACAACGCGGCGCCGACCGCCAGCGCCCATTGCCAAGGATCTAGGATCATATGCCGATGGACTCTTCGGGCCATCACCGGCCGCGGCGACTTGAAACACGCGTCGGCCGATACTTACGCGATTAATGCAAATAATAAGCCTTAGCGCCGTTCGCCCACCATGAAATCCCCAAGTTTCCCCCTGCTTGTTGCCACTGCCATCGCCGCCACCACGTGCACCTTCGCCGACGTGCTCGAACTGAAAGACGGCCGTGTGCTCAACGGACTCTACGAAGGCGGCACCGCCGGCACCCTGCGCTTCGCCGTCGCGGGCAACCTCGAAGTGTTTCCCGTAACCGACGTCATCGCGCTCACCATCGCCCGCGAAGGGGGCAATCCTCCCGCCAGCGCCCCGACTGCCGCGGCCACGACCCCGGCTGCCGCACCCATGACTACGACCGCCCCTTCCAGCAGCACGGCCACTATCCCGGCCGGCGAGACGTTGATCGTGCGCCTGCGATCGACCGTGAGCACTCGGCAAAGCCGCTCCGGTGAGAAGTTCGACAGCATTCTCGAAAGCGATCTGCGCGCCGGTGACACCGTGATCGCGCCCCGCGGCAGCCTCGTGCGCGGCACCGTGGTCGAAGTGATGCCGCCCCATCGCCTGCGCAAAATTGCCGCCATTTCTCTCACTCTCGATTCGGTGCAGACGCCCGGCGGCGATATCGCCCTTCACACCGAACCCTACGCCGTGCGCACCAACCATCAGGGCGGTGTGATCCGCGGCGCGGCCCGCGGCGCCGCCATCGGCGCGATCACCGATGAAGAAATCGACAACGCTGCCGGCGCGGGCGCGGCCATGGCTGCCATGCGGCGCGGCGACCAAATCGAATTCGATTCCGGCTCCCTGATCACGTTTACCTTGGCCACCGCGATTTCCGCGCCTTGATCCGTGTCCGGAAAGGCCGGCATCCCCGCGGGGTGAGCGCCTGCGGCGTTGTTGCCATTTTCCCTACCGTCTCTCTGCGCGCTTTGCGTTAAATATCTACTGCGGAATATAGGTTTACACGGCAGGAGCAAACGTGCCGGTGTGCACGGCGAAAACCTGCCACTTGCCCAACGTTGCGTCCGGCGCCGTCGTGCCGGTGGCGATCACCTGCGCTTCCCGCGGCACCGCCGACCAAAAGCGTTCGCGCCGCACGGGGTCGAGTTCGCCCAGCACGTCATCGGCCAGCAGCACCGGCTGCACGCCGCTGGCCCGCCGAAACCATTCCGCCTGCGCCAGCCGCAGCGACAGCACCAGCGCGCGCTGCTGGCCTTCGGACGCAAAGTCCTTGGCCGGTTTTCCGTGCAGCGTGAAATCGAAATCGTCGCGATGCGGGCCGCTCCCGGTTGAGCGCAGCACGCGGTCGCGCCGCCGCCCCGCCGCCAGCTTTTCCCGCAGCGCCGCCGCATCCTCTG
>CBINJL010000007.1:0-16400 GCA_966250925.1 uncultured Opitutus sp.
CGCAGCACCACCAGATCGGAGGAAGCCACGCCATACTCCGCCTTGCCGGCAAGCACGACGTCGGCCGGTTCCTCACCCACTTCGGGCTCGCGCAGGACGACCTCGAGTCCGGCCTCACGGTAATAGCCTTGCTCGATCGCCGCATAGTAGCCGGCGAATTGGAACTGATGCTTCCACTTCAACTGCAGCGTCACCCGCTCCAGCGCCTCCTGCGCCGTCGCCGGGAAAACGCCTCCGACAACGAGTGCGAGGGTAAAACCGAACCGGCGCCGGAGACCGTTAATCGAAGTCATGCGAAGCGTGGCCAACTGACAGGGGTGACCTACGCCGCCCGCACCGTAGAAAGGAACGCGCCGGCAAGTCGATGCCCGAAAGCCGCCCCAACCGACATTGCCCGCCGCCAACGCGTTCAGTCGATCGCCTCGAAGCGCCCCGCCTCGCGATTCTTGCGCACCCGGTCCGCCCGGTGCAGGCAACCGTTCATCGCAATGTAGACTCCCGGCGGCAGCGCCTGCAGGCCGCCGATGGCGCAGCCGATGTTGAACAGCGCGTCGTTCTGGCGAAACCGCGCCGGCAGCATCGACCCGGTGAACACGACGACCTTGTCGGTAACATCACCCAACGCCGCCGCCGTCTCCGTCATCGTATCGGTTCCGTGCGTGATGAGAATGTGCTGCTCCGGCGCCGCCTCCACCCGCTCACGCACCTTGGCGCGATCGGCATCGGTCATGGCGAGGCTGTCCTTGCGCAACACGCTCTCGACCGTGAAGTCAAAGGCCACGCCTGCTTCGTGCAGGATTGCCCCCGCCTGCGGCTCGCCGATCTCATAGTCGCTCTTGGCGTCGAAATACACTTTGTCGATGGTGCCGCCGGCTGCGATCACCCGCACCCGCAGCGAAGAAGAATCACTCATGCCGCCACGCTAACGAACCGCACGACGACGCAAACCCCAAAGCGACCGCCGGCCGGTTTGGATTGCGGGGCCGGCCCCCCAACGCTGACCCTGCGCCCACCGATCCGCTCCGCGGATCGTCGCCTCACCTGCCGCCGCGCATGAAAGCCCTCGCCTCCGTCATCGCCACGTTCCTCTCCAGCCGCACCAGTCGGAGCAACCTGCTCACCCTCGGCAAACTGTTGCTGTTGCTCGCCACCCTCGTGACCGGTTTCAGCGTGCTCTTTCACGTGCTGATGGAGCAGGAAGGCCAGCACCACTCGTGGATCACCGGTTTCTACTGGACGCTCACGGTCATGAGCACGCTCGGGTTTGGCGACATCACCTTTCACACCGACCTGGGCCGCGCCTTCTCCCTCGTCGTGCTCACCACCGGCGTGATCTTCCTGCTCGTGCTCCTGCCCTTCACCTTCATCGAGTTTTTCTACGAACCCTGGATGAAGGCGCAGGCAGCGGCCCGCGCCCCGCGCGAACTTCCGGCGGATACACGTCGCCATGTGATCCTCACCATGCAGGGCCCGATGACCTCGATCCTCACGCGGCTCCTGGATAAACACCACTATCCCTACTTCACCCTCGTCCCGCGACTGACCGACGCCCTTGAACTGCATGACCGCGGCGAACCGGTCGTGATGGGAGAGTTGAGCGATCCCGAAACCTATCGGCGGCTGCGCATCGATCGCGCCGCCATGGTCGTCACCACGCTCGACGACGTCATCAACACCAACGTCACCTTCTCCGTGCGCGAGGTTTCTGAAACGGTGCCGGTGATTGCCTCCGCCCGCTCCAGTGCCGCCCGCGACGTGCTCGAACTCGCCGGCGTGACCCATCTGCTTTCGCTGGAGGAAATGATGGGCCAGGCCCTCTCGCGCCGCGTCCTCTCAAACCAGACCACCGCACAACCCATCGGCAAACGCGGCGATCTGATCATCGCCGAAACCAGTGCCCGCGGCACTACGCTGGCCGGCCACACCGTCGCCGAATGCAACCTGCGCGCGACCACCGGACTCACCATCGTCGGCGTCTGGGATCACGGCAATCTCCTGCCCGCCACACCCGAACGCCGCATCGAGGACGACACACTTTTCATCCTCGCCGGCACCGCCGATCAGATCGACACCTACAACCGCACCTACGCGCCGAGCGCACCGCCTGAAGCCGCGCCCGCTCTGGCGACGGAAAAGCCCAGCGTCGTCATCGTCGGCGGCGGCCGCGTCGGCCGCGCCACCGCTCGCGCCCTCGACGAACGGGGCATCCGCTGGTCCCTCATTGAACGCGACGCCACCCGAGTGCAGTTCCCCGAGCACACCCACGTCGGCGACGGCGCCGAGTTCGACGTCGTGGTCAAGGCGGGCATGCACGACGCCGCCTCGATCGTCATCACGACCCACGACGACGACACCAACATCTTCCTCACCATCTTTTACCGGAAGCTCCGACCGCGCACTCAGATCATCAGCCGCTGCACCCACGAAACCAACGTCCGCCGTCTCCATCGTGCCGGCGCCGATCTCGTGCTCTCCTACGCCTCGATGAGTGCGAACACGATTTTCAACTTCCTGCGCGAGGACGACACGCTCCTGCTGGCCGAAGGCGTGAGTGTCTTCACCGCGCCCGTGCCGCCCGCGTTGCTGGGCAAAACCCTCGCCGACGCCCAGATCCCGGCCCGCACCGGCTGTTCCGTGCTCGCCATCGAACACGCCGGCCAGAGCGAGCTCCAGCCCCGCCCCGACAGCCTGCTCCCCGCCGGCGGCAAACTCGTCCTCATCGGCTCCGTCGCCGCCGAGGAAAAATTCGCCCAGGAATTCGCCACGACGTAACCGCACCTCGCGCCTACAGCCGTTGCCGGTAGCCGAGGCCGTTGCGGAGGATGGTGTCGAGCAGGTCTTCGTAGGCCAGGCCGCCGGTTTCGACGCCTTCGGCGAAATCCTCGCCGTAGGCCAGACAGGGATTGGGATTCGCCTCCAGCAGATAAAAGGTGCCGTCTTCCGCCAAGCGGAAATCCAAGCGGGCATATCCAGAAAGGAACAACGCGCGGTAGATGCGTTTCGACAACGTTTCCAGACGCCGCCGTTCCTCCGGCGCGAGTTCGGCCGGTCGCGTTTCGAGGCCCACTTGCTCCTGATGGGCGTAACTCCACTTGAGTTTGCTGGTGGCGATGTTGGGCGCGCCTTCCGGCAAGCGGTGCATGAACATTTCCCACGGCGTGAACGTCTTCAACCGGTCGTTGCCGAGGATGCTCATGTAGAGTTCGCGGCCGGCGATGTATTGCTCGGCGATCGCCGGATGCGCCGACTGACGCTGCAGCAGCTCCACCCGTTCGCGCAGCGCGGCATCGTCATTGACCACCGACGCGCGCGAGATGCCGACCGAGCCTTCGTCGATGAGCGATTTAACCAGCAGCGGAAACTTCAGCCGGGCCGGCCGCACCACTTTTTTTCCCGGTCGAAAAACGGCGAACGCCGGCACCGGGATGCGGTGGTGGGCGAGGATGCGTTTCGACAGCGCCTTGTCATGCGCGAGGGTGAGTCCGCGCGGATTGCAGCCGGTGTAACGCACGCCTTTGAGTTCAAGGAAACTCACGAGGTGCTGGTCGAAGAGCACCTGACCGTCGAACTCCTCCAGCATGTTGAAGACGATGTCGGGCTGCACCCGATCGAGCGCCTCGGCCAGCACACCGACATCGCTGTAAACGCCGACGCCGTGAACTTCGTGCCCCATGCCTTCGAGCGTCGTCATGACGTCGTATTCCATCTTGAAGGGCTGGATCTGCTTTTCGGTCAGTCCTTCAAGCGAAGCGGGTGGAACCAGATCCTCGTGCATCAGCGCGAGAATCTTCATCGGTTTGAGGCGCGGGCGTCGGCTCATACGGCGATGGGAAAATAGCCCGCGTGCGCGACCTGCATGGTGTGCACGGTGAGCATGAGCAGGACGCTCTCGCGGGCTTTGCGCGGGGACTCGCGCAAACGCAGCTTCAGGTCGCTGCTGCGCGAAATCATGTTCTGCATCAATTGATCGATGGTGTAGGCGGGCACGCCGGTGGCCTCGGAAACGGTGCGGCTGAGGTCGCGGCGATGACTGCGCAGGAAGCTCGACGCGGCGGGACGCTCGCGGGACTTTGTATTCGGATCGAAGATACGCCGCAGATCGCGATCATAGTAACCCGGCCACTCGACCGAGTAGTGGTCGCGTTTGCGTTCGTAATGCTCGGCGAGGGTGATCCGCACCTCGCTCAGCGGCTCGATGTGGCGGCGGGTGCGCACGGGCGGCGTGGTGTCGGCGATCTCGGCCATGAGTTCGTCGACGTATTCGAGTTTTTCCAACGCCGGCCAACCTTCGTAGCGACGGCGCCACGGATAGTTCGGCGTCATCCAGACCGCGAAGGTTTCGGCAAAATCCTCCGCCGGGTGCGCCTGGGCATACCAACCGTTGAGATGCTGCACGTATTTGCGGCTGGCCGGGCGCGGCCGATAGGCATCGGGATACGGTTCGCTGAACGAGCCGAACAATTCGCGCCAGCGTTTGCGGCGATGGAGACGGTAGGCGTTGTCGATGGCGTGGCCGGCCTCGTGGCGCAGGATGCGCAGGCAGGTGCCTTCGTGCGCGCCTTCGGCTTCGAGCATGAGATCGCGCTCCAATCGCATCAGGCGCGGGTGAGCGAGGTAGAACGGCACCGCGATGCCGGGCACACCGTCGGGTGTGAACCACTCTTCGCTCAACCAGAAATGCGGACGAAAACGGGACAGTCCCTTCGCCGCCAGTTCCTCGTAGAGCCGTTCGCGGCGTTCCTCGATGAGAGTCCCTTCGATCCGCAACGGCAGGTCGCACATGCGGGTTTCGAGGAGGCGGGCCTCGGAGTAGGAATACCAGCGGTTGGCCATGAATCGCGCGTGCCACTGTGCGAAACCGAGTGGGCGGCGTCCAGCGGCGATCCGCGTTGGCGCCAAAGAAAAACCCCGCGACGTCATGACGCGGGGTTCGAAACGAAAATCAGGGAAACGACTCCGGACCGTTCAGGGCGTGGCCACGATCCCGATTACACCGCCGGCCACCCGACCGCCGGCATCGCCGGTGGGCTGGGATTTGAGATCGTCTTCGCCGGCATGGACGATGACGCCGCGGCCGACGATGGAGTGCTCACCGACGAGCGCGAGTTTCGGGTCCACGAAGTCAGCCTTGGCGTGACCGTTGGCATCGGCGGTGAGGTTGCCGAGATCGCCAACGTGGCGTTTGGTCGCATCGGGGCCGGCATGATCGTGACCTTCGGGATTATAGTGGCCACCGGTCGAGGTGAGGTCGGCCTTGGAGAGGTCGCCCTTTTCGTGGACGTGGAACCCGTGCTTGCCCGGCGTGAGTCCTTTCACGTCGGCGACGACACGCACGCCCTTGGCGGTTTGTTCAAAGGTGACACTGCCGCTTACGCCGGAATCGTTGCCCGGCACCAGCACGGCAATGGCCTTGTAACCAATGGGGGCCTGGGCGGATGAGGCCGTGTGGGCATGATGCGGATCGGCGGCACGCATCACCGGCAGGGCGAGGCCGAGCAACAGGCCGCCCAGCGCGAGCGAACGCAGCGGAGAAAGAAATTTGGCGGAGAGGGTCATAGCAACAAGGGGATCGCGGGTTGGAATGATTAAGGGAAGCCAGCGTAGGGCAATGTATTGGCGGAGTCCAGACGCGGGAATACTTTGCGCGGACTCTTCGGGCGCAGTTCGGTGCCCGGACGACGCCGCATCATTAGCGCCGATTGGGCTTTTCGCCGCCGGCGGTGCGGTCCCACTGCTGCTGCTTCTTCTCGTCGAAGTGGTAGGACACGGCCATGGAAACCGGAACCGCCTCGCCCTCGTCGTTCAGGTGGGGCGAAAATTCCAAGCTCACGGTGGCGGCTAGCGCGGATGCGATGAAGTGAGGATCGTCGCCGATGAGAATTTCGGGATTTATCACGTCGCCGTGTTCGTCGATGACGAAGGTGACAACGACTTCGCCGCGTTTGCCGGTGCCGTTGAGCTGTGGCGGGTAATAGGGTTCGATCCAGACGGACGGCTCGGGCCAGGCCCCGAGGTCGTCGGCATCGATCGGCTCGCGCTGCATCTTTTTGAAGACATTGCGTCCGGCCCATTTGCTCAGGGGATCACCGGCGCGCACGACAAAGATGACCGGCATGCGCACACTTTGATCGACTGGCACGCCATTGCGGCGGGCGGGAGCAAAACGCCAGCGCTCGACCACGGCTTTGACCGCTTCGCCGAATTCCTTGTGCGTGGCGTAGAAGATCGAGGCGTTGCGCACCTCGCCGGCGCGATCGACCTCAAAACGGACATCGACCTGGCCCTCGACACCGGCTTCACGGAGCGCAGCCGGATACTCCGGCTGAATCGAACGCGTCATGCGCGGCGGCGTCACATCGTCATCAGCCACCGCCGCGACCGGCAATACCCCGAAAACACCGATCGTCCACGCCACCACCAAGCCGAGCACGCGCCGCCCGCCGTGCATCGGCCCGTCGCCTCGCGGGGGCAGAGCCGCGTCACTCGATGATTTTGTAGGCCGCCTTCTTTTCACCTTTTTCGTAAACTTCCATCGCCTCGGGCAACAGGTCGAGCAGCTTGATCTGGCGCTCGGGGAAATCGGGATGATTGGCAAACCAGGCCGGCGGGCCCTTGGCACCCTTGGCGGCCATGTCCTCTTCCAAACGCTGGAGCAGGTTGATCGCTTCGCGCGGATTATAGCCGGCCTTGGCCATGTAAATCATGCCAATGTGGTCGGCTTCGAGTTCCTTGCCCCGGTCGAAGGCCGCCTGCGTGGCGGTGGTGGCGGTGGAGCCGACCGTGCTACCGACACTGGGCATGTAGATGCCGACGCCGCCGATGGCGCCGCCGACGCCGATGCTGGTCGCAGCTCCGACCGGAGAGAGCAGCATGCCTTGCGAAAACCGTTCGTGCGTGTGCTTCGCCGCGACGTGGGCAATCTCGTGGGCGATCACCGAGGCGAGCTGATCCTCGTTTTCGCAGAAATCAATCAAACCGGAAAACACGCCCACCTTTCCGCCCGGCATGGCGAAGGCGTTGATCACGCCCGGCGCATCGAAAACCACAAACTCCCAGTCCGCGAGCGGCACATCCCAGAAGGCGACCTGCGACAACCGTTTACCCACCTGATCGACGATCCGTTTTTGCGCCGGATTGCGCGACAGCTTTTGCATGCGCTTGATCTGTTCGAACTCGGCGGTGGATTTTTCCACCACGTCCTTGTCGTCGACCAAGGCGACGGAGTTGCGCCCCGTGACCGGGACATTGTAACAGCCGGCAATCGCTCCACCGACCGACAAGGCGACCACGACCAGCGGAAGGCGGAGGAGCGGAGCGGGACAGGTCATGGGCGGGCGGAGTCGAGAGGGGAAGGCGAGCCGGGCCAAACGGACGGTTCGAGGGTCTTTGGAGGACCAAAACGGCGGAATTATTGTTCCTTCGGTTTTGGTTGGCAAGCGACAGGCTGCTGAAACGTAAACGCCACCGCCGTTGCGGCCCCGCCACAGAGTTGAGAAAATCACCGAACTCCTCTTATTCTACATTTGTGCAACCGGACTGAACAAATCGCCGCACCGCCAGTCCAACTCCCACCGCCCCTCCCAATCGACTCCGCCGCTTCACCATGTCCGACAAACCGTCCCCCAAACATCGGGTCATCGACTGGAATCCCGCTGCCCACCAGGGCGCCAAGGCGGCGAAAAGCTCCGGACGCACCAAACTGCTCGCCGCCGTCGCCATCGGCGCCGTGCTCGTGGCCGGCGCCGCCCTCGCCTATTCCTGGCGCACGATGCATGCGCCAGCCGGTCCGGCCGGCGGGTCGGCCCTTGGCACCGAGACCGTCGCCCGCGAGCCGGCCTACATCAGCCGCGGCCGCGCCGAACTCGCTTACGAAACCGCCTCCCAGACGCTCGCGACCATCCGCAAGCTCCGCGTCGACCATCCCAATCTCATGCAGGAAAGCGCCTTGATCGAAAAGGCGTTCCTCGCCGCCGAAGGGCAGATCCAGCGCGGCGACTACGCGCTCGCCGCCGACAGCCTCGACGACGTTTCCCGCCAGATGGAGGAGTTCACCGAAACGGTCGAGATGCAGAAAAACGCCAACAAGCGTTACGACGATCTCTACAGCCGCCTGCGCACCGCCGAACGCATCAAGGCCTTCGACCGCGAGGCCTACGATCGCGCCTACGCCTCCATCGGCGAGGGGCGACTGTTGCTCGAACAGGGCTCGTTCCGCGCCGCCTGGCAGGCGTTCGACGACGCCGAATCCACCCTGACCGATTTCGAAACCCGCAAAAACGCCTACGTCGACGACAACATGCGCCAGGGCCTGCTCGCGCTCAAGGATGGCAACCGTGCCCAGGCCGAAACGGCATTCCAGGCCGCCCTTACCTACGACAGCGCCAACGAAGCCGGCCTGCGCGGACTCGAGCGCGCCAAGACCGTCGAAGAGGTGCACGCGTTGCTGCTCAAAGCCGAGGCGGCGGAACAGGAACCCGACTTCGACACCGCCATCGAAGCCTACGACAAACCTTTCGAACTCGATCCGTATTCCGTCGTCGCCCAGCAGGGCGCCGCCCGCGCCCGCGCCGACCAGAAGGAAGCGCGTTTCAACGGCCACGTGACCGATGCCGAAACCGCCGTCGCCGCCAGCAATTGGAAAGACGCCATCGCCAGCTACGAAGCGGCCCTCGACGTGTATCCAAAACGTGACGACATCCAGGACGCGTTGGACAACGCCCGCGTGCAGTATCACGACGCCCAGGTTCACGATACCCTCGCCGAGGCCTACGACCTCGAACGCGACTACAATTGGGACGCCGCCCGCATGGCCTATGAGCGCTTGCTCGATCTCGAACCCCAGCATCCCGACGCCATCGAGGGCCTCATCCGCGTCGGCCGCACCGTGCGCGCCAAACTCGAATACGAAAAACTCATCGAGCTCGCCCAGCAGCACGTCGACTCCGCCGATTATCAATCGGCCATCCGCACCTACAACCAGGCCATGCAAAGCAAACCCGGCTATCTCGAAATCACCCCCGAGATCGCCCAATTGCGCTCCACGCTGGAAACCAACAGCAAGCCCATCGCCATCACGTTCATTTCCGACAAACGCACCTGGGTAAGCATCACCAACTTCCGCATGCTCGGCAAAATCCAGCAGGAAACCGTGAGTCTCCCGCCCGGCGACTATGAGATCGTCGGCCGCCGCAAAAACTACGAGGACGTGATGCTCCTGCTCAAAGTCAGACCGCAGATGTCCACCAATCAGGTTTCGGTCGTGTGCAACGTGCGCGGCGATTCCTGACCGGACGACCGTCGCCCCGCCCCCCATGCTTTCCCACCCCACCATAGCCCCCGCCTTTCTCCGTCGCTCCGCCGGCCTGATCGCGGCCGGGACGGTCGTCCTCAGCCTTTTTGCCCAGGATAACGGCGAGCCACTGCGCGCCACCACCCGACCCAAACTCGAAAAACCGCCCGCCTACGATCTGCCGCCCGTCACGTCCTCCACCACCAGCACCCGTCGCCCGTCCGCAACCGCCGCCTCGTCGTCTTCCCGCCAGGGTGACACCTCCGGCAAAGTGCCCGACCCCGGCTTGTTCGACGGCAGCGGTTTTCCCGAGGAAGAGCGGCCCGAGCGCGGCCTCATTGCCCAATTCGAAATGCCCGGCGCGGAGCAGGAGCCGACCGTCAAGGTCAATGGTCCCGGTGAAGAGGAAGGCGCCGGCCCAGGTCAAAAATCAGGCGACGGTCCGGGTTCACAGGGCGGCGGAGGCGGCCCCGGTGGCGTAAGCATCGCCGGCTTGCCGTCGTTGCCTCTGGGTGGCGGCGGAGGCGGTGGCCAGCAACCCGGCATGCCTTCGCTCCCCAGCATCGATCCCCTCGGCCAGATCGCTGAATCCGACATGGGCGACCGGGGCAAACCGGGCGGCGAAAGCGGCAAACCCACTCAACCCGGCTCCGGTCAACAGGGGCCGGAAGGCGCCCCGCCGCCTCCTCCCGGCGCCCAGGGTCAGCCCTTGGAAAAACCGCAGGCCGTGCAGATCGGCGATCCCAATGCCCGACTCGCCGAGGCCAACATCCCGCGGGCCGATCCCAGTCGGCAGATGGAAAACAAACCCGGCGACGAGCGCATGTCGGTCGAAGCCGCTTCCGGCAACCAGACTTCCAACCGTGGCAGCGGCACCGAACGCGGCGTGGACATCCCTTCCAACCTCTGATCACGCGCCGCCCGCCTCTCATTCTACCCCGCCATGAACCGAGTCCGCCGCACCGTCACGTTTGTCCTGCTCGGCGCCGCCGGCGTGTTGCCGGGTCTCCTCCGCGCTCACACTGTGGTTTACCCCACCTCTGCCATCGAGGCGGCATGGGAGCTCACCGCCGAGGAGTTTAAGAAGGAATATCCGGGCATCGATTTCACCGGACAAAACCTCACCGACGAAGGCTGGTATGTGCGTTATCGGCACGAAAACCTGACCTACTTTTTCGGCCCGGTGCAGGACGAGGCCGAGGTCCGCGACCACGAGGCGCGCATGCACGAACTGCGCAACACCCTCGTGATGAAGAGTCCTCCGCTGGGCAGCAGCACGGTCGACATCGTCTTTTATACCTACGATCCGACCCAGGTCCCGGCCGGCATGCAGCCCGGCAGCGGCAGCGGCGGCATGGGCGGTCAGGGCGTGCTGGTCGACGGCTCCGGTCAGGGCACATCGCCTCAGGGCGATCCCAACGGCACCGGCACCGGTGGCCAAAACCAATCGGGCCAGGGTCAGGGCGAAAACGAGAACGGCCAGGGCACGATGAACGGCACCATGGACGGCCCGCAACTCGCTCAACTTGATCCCATGGGCCAAGGCGGTCAGGGCGGACAAAATGGCCAGCAGGCCGGCCAGAACGGCACGACCGCCGGCGGACAACAGGGGCAAAACCAGCAGGGCCAGGGACAACAGGGGCAGCAACAGGGCCAGGGGCAGTCGCAGGGCCAGCCCGGTTCGCCGTCGTCGTCGAGCCAACAGGGGCAAGGCCAGGGCCAGCCGCAACTGGCGCGGCTCGATCCGATGCCGGGTCAGCCCGGTTCGCCGGGCATGCCGAGTTCGTCGTCCGGCCAAAGTTCTTCATCCAGTTCGTCGAGTTCGAGCAGCTCGTCGTCGAGCAGTTCGAGTTCGTCGAGCAGCAGCTCTTCGTCGTCCTCCAGTTCGAGTTCCCAAGGCCAACCCGGAGAGCCGTCAAAGCCCGGCAGCAGCATGGATATCGTGCAAATCCTGCGCAATCTGCTCGGCCTCGGCGGCTGAGGATGACGCGATTGATTTTAAGTGCGGGCTGAAGCACCGCCCGACGTCGCCTTTCGTGGCGCGGTGAGTCAGACCGCGCGGCTCACCGCCGGTTCTGCACCGCGATGAAAGCGCCGTCGTGTTTGTAGGCGACCTCGCGCATGAGATTCGCATACTTCATGCCGGTGTGCGCGCCCATCAGCGGATAACGCAACACGGTCGGAAACCCGACCGCATTGATCGAGACGTGGCGGCGGCCGTCTTCCTTGCGCGGATTGATCGTTTCCAAACGCGCCAGCACGGGCTCGGCCTTGCCGGTGAATTCGTCGCCGAAGACAAACACCGCCATGCGCATCTGCGGATTGTCCGGCTGGTAGAGCGAACGGATCGCACGAAAAATGCCCGGCACCGGATTCGAGTTGCTGAAGGTCGGATAGGTGGCGAGCGCCCGCAACGCGCCCTGCCGCGTCGACGGTTCGTCGGGCAACCAAATGCCGGGCGTGCCGGGCAGCATGAAACGCCCGTCGGCATCGAGAAACTGCACACCCTTGATCTCCGGATAACTGTCGAGCACGTCGGCGATCTTCTCGATCGCGGCGCCATGAATCATGTCGGTGCCGGTGTCGCGCATGCTGCCGGAAGTATCGAAAACAAACGCGATGTAATTGCTCTCCACCGGCAGGCCGACCGGCAGATTGATGTCGGGCAAATCCATCTCGACCTTCAAGTCCTTCTGCATCGAGGCGATCTCCGACTTCTCCTCCTCCAGTTCGACCATCATCTTTTCCTTGCCGGCCTCCAGCTTCGAAACCTGCAGCTCCAACTGATCGAGCAGAGAACGCAGGCGCAGCTCGCGCGACTCGGCCTCGTTGAGCTTGTCGCGCGCGACCACCGCCCGGGCGGTCAGTTCCTGCGCCTCCGCATCCAGTTCCTGGATACGCGAGAGCCGTTGCTGCACCACCTGATGCAGGCGGTCGCGCAGCGACTCGATCATCTGATTGGCCGAGCCCATCGTGATGACGAACAGCAGCACGATGGCGCCGAATCCGCAGCAGATGCAGTCGAGAAACGACAAGCCGAAATCGCTGCCTTCGCGTTTGTTGCGGCTTCTCATCGCAGGTCGGGCCAGGACGGCGCGGGACTGACCAGCGCGCCCTTGGTCTTGTCGGCCAGTTGCCAGAAGAGGAAGGGCGAGGCCGGGTCGCCTTCCAGCGGATAGAGGATGGTATTGACCGGAATGTCCGGGGCGGCAACGCGGGCCGCGGCATTGAAGAATCGCACGCGATCGGTGTCCGACACGAAATCGCCCGAAGGATAGGAATCGCTCTGCGTCGGCAGACCGTCGGTGAGCAGGATGAGCGAGTCGGGCACCGACGACATGCCACGCACTTCAAGGAAGGCGCGCTCCAGATTCGCACCGCCCTTGGGCACGACGTTTTCCAGGGCGTCGATGACTTCAATGATCGTTTCGCGATCATCGCGCGCGATCCAGTCAATCGAGTGACTGTCGATCAGCGGCGCGGTGTTTTCGGCGAACAACATCACCTGAAAGGCCGAATCCGCCGGCAGCGAGGAGATGAGCCAGCGCACCGAATCGACCACGCGCCGCCACTTGGCCGATTCGCGTTTCTCCTTGTCGGTTTTGCCCTGCAACGCGATCGCCTCCTCGACGGTGTTGCCCACCATGCTGCCCGAGGCGCGGACGAGAAAGAGGATGTGATCGCCCTCGAGCTTGAAACCGGTGAGGTATTGGCGGCGCTTGACGTTGGGAATGGGCACTGGATCGGGCACTTCCGCCGTGGCCAGCTTTTCTTTGTCAGCGAGGAGTTGATCCAATTCCTTCTTCAACTCCGACTCGCTCTGCATCAGACGTGCGAGCTGCTGTTCCAACTCGGTCGCCTGCTCCAACGTCACCGTGTTGCGCACTTCGATTTCCTCGCGCCGGCCCTCGGCTTCCGCCGCCTGTTCCGTCAGCTCCTCGATGTTTTCCTCGCGCCGGGCCACATCGAATTCGTATTGGCCCACCACTTCGCGAATCTCCGCCATCTGCTGCTGCTGCGCGTTGCGCTGTTTGCCCGCCACCAGCACGAACAACAGCAGCACGCCCCCGAAGCCGCAGCAGATGCAGTCGAGGAACGAAACGCTGAAGATCGGGGTGGCGCGGCGCTTGTTGGCCATGACTCAAGTGCGGCGGCGGCGCGGCCGGCGTCAGGCCGGACCGGGACGTCGTTCCGCGGCGACGAGCAATTCGATTTCCTGATTGTTGGCGCGCAGACGCACGCGATCTCCCGCCGACAACGCGATGGCGCCGGCGCCGGCACGCGGCACCTCGATGCGCCATTCGCCGGCCTCGCGCTGCAGCCGCACTTCGACGCCGCCGAGACGGGTCAGCGACGGGATGACAGTTTCGCCGTTGCCGTCGGTTGCCTGCAGCACCGGCGGCAGCGCGTGCAGCGAATAGGCCGCGCCGTCGACGACCAGATGACTCGGCACCAGGCCGGGCAACGGATTCGGCGCGGCGAGATGGGCGATTTCGAGCGAGCCGGCGCCGGCGGCAGCCGACAGGGTCGGCACCTCGACCTCGCTGACGATCGGCACTTCGGTGATGTCGTCACAGACTTCGTGCAGGGCGGCGAAACGCGCCGCGCCTCGCGCCGCCGCGCCTTCGCGCAGCCGCACCACGCGTTTGAAACCGCGGGCGGTGAGTGCGTCGACCATGCCGGGCAGCAGCCGCACGCGCGAACTGGTGGTGACCACGACATCCTTGGGCTCGAAGCCGGCGTCGCGCAAAAATTTCAGCACCGCATCGGCCCAGCCCTGCTCCAGCGGCGCGAGATCGCGCAGCAGCACCTCACGCGGGAAGGCCGCCTGGTGCACGCGCATCGACGTCTCGATCGAGTAGCGCACATCGGAGCCGCGGTCGGAAGCCAGCAGGTGCTCGCGGGTCTGCTCATAAAACGCCTGGTCGAGCTCGCGTTGCGCGGTGATGTCGAACGCCGTGGCGCGCAGGAAGCGGTTGCCCATCGAACGCATCAGCCCCTGGATCAGCGGCATGTAGCCGAGCCGCGGCAGACGGAGGTGCCGTTGACGTTGCAACTGCCCCCGGTCATTGCTGACCAGCAGCGACATCGCCGCCGAATGCAGGTGCAGATCGAGGTAGAGCACGCGCCCCGCGGTGTGGCCGGCGATGGACTCGGGATCGTTGAGCGATGCGGTGGAGAGCCCGCTGATATTGGTCAGCGGGATGCCGAGATCGCGGGCCATGGCGAGCACGAGACCGACGCCGGGACTGTCGCCATCAGTCGCGCCGAGCAATTGCCCGGGCATCGCCAGCGAGACTTTGTCCGGCCGGCCGGCCTTGGCCACCAACGCTTCCCAGAAACGGCTGAGGAAGGCGTAGGCCAATTCCGAATACGCCGGCACCCGCGGCGGGCCTTCGAGATCGGAAGGGGCCAGCGAAAGGTGTTCCCAGAACACATGACTCATCGCCCGCGGCCGCAGACGCGAGATGCGCTCGGCTTCGCGGCCAAAGACCAGTTGCTCGCCGTCCCACGCGGCGAAGGCCGGCCATTGCCCGCCCACTTCGGCCAGCGCCATCTCAGTGCCGCCGTCGGCCGAGACCAGCGCGGCGTTGAAACCAAAATCGGAGAACTCAATTCCACATGCTTGGGCCATGATGTCGGGGGAAAAAGACAGGGAGGGGTGCGGTCCGGAGCGGCCGCAGAAGCAATCAGACGAAGGTCTCCGGCGCCTCGTCGCCGGCCGGCACCTTCATCAGATCCACGATTCGCGTGCGGCAGTAGTCCTGAAAATCCTGGATCAGGTGCTCCTGCCGCGCCTGCAGCAGATGGAGCACGAACATCAGGATGATGCTCAGGACAAGCGCGATGAGGGTGGAGTTGAAAGCCAGACCGAGCGAGTTGGTGACGCCCGAAAGATCGCCCTGCAGCGCCTGATCGGCCTGGGCCAGCGCATCGCCGATACCACGCACCGTGCCGATGAAGCCCACCGACGGAATCGCCCAGGCAATGTAACGCACGAGTGACAAATCGGAGTCGAGTTCATCAGCCGCTGCCTGCGCCCGATCCTGCACCGCCGCCGCGGAATCCTGGATCGAGTGCGTGGCATGAAACCGTTGCAATGCCGAGATGACGAACGCCGGCAACAACTTGTCGGCCATGCTGCGATGATGCGAGACCTGCGACTGCACTTCCTTGGCATGATCGAGCGCGGCTTCCGGCAGGATGCGTTGCCCGACCTCAAGTTGAACGAACTCGCGTTCCAGCATCGTGCGCTCTCGCGCCACCAGCCACAGTTTATAGAAGAGGAGAATACAGGCCCACACCATCAGCGTCAGGCACGCCTGTTGCTCGTAATCTTTAAGGATGACGACAAACGCTCGCTGCGCACTTTGCGCCCCTTCCGCTCCGCTGCGTGCCAGGATGGTTCGCTCAATCTCGACCTCCGCCGCCTGCGGTCGAATATACTGCGAATAAAGCAGCCAGATGCCGACGACGGCGACCAGCAAACCAACACTTTGAACGATAAATCCTTGGGTGAAGATGCCGCGCTGGCGTGTCGGGGTCATGGGCTTAATAAGAGTGCTGGGCGCACGAATTGTGCCGTGGAAACTGCGAAAACTCTAAGTGAACAATTGAAGGGTGTGGGGTGTCGCACAACGTTCCATCTGTCGCCCTTGCACTGCTACGGGAGCGTCCTACACTCTGCAACACCCCAAACCGTCTCTTTGTGAACAAAAAGCATCACGCCCTCATGAGGACACCGCTCGTCACCGCTTCCCTGCTTTCTTTGGCATTATTTTCCGGTTGTCAGGTCGCGCCGTCAAAAACCGCCAAAGGCGCGGGCGTCGGCGCAGTCGGCGGCGCCATCGGCGGGGCGGTCATCGGCAACAACACCGGTTCGGGCAACAGCGCCTCCGGTGCTGCCATCGGCGCCGCCGCCGGTGCCTTGGTCGGCGGTGCGGTCGGCATGGTGCAGGACATGAAGGAACGCCAGCAGCAGGACCGCCTCGCCCAGGAGCGCGCCTATCAGCAGGAAGTCGCCCGGCGCCGCCAGGAGGAAGCCCGCCTCAAAGAGCAACTCGACGAAGAACTGGCGGGATTGTTGCGGGGGACAGGCAAGCCTGTGCTG
>CBINJL010000008.1:0-16170 GCA_966250925.1 uncultured Opitutus sp.
TGGGCCGTCGACGCTGACGCCCATGAACGTCTGCGGCTGGGCGGCGGCGCGAATGGCGTTGATCGCGGTGCCGAGCGAGCCGTCGGTGCCGTTCTTGAATCCCAACGGCATCGAAAGGCCCGAGGCCATCTGGCGGTGGGTTTGCGATTCGGTGGTGCGGGCGCCCACGGCGGACCAGCAGATGAGATCAGCAATGTATTGCGGCGTGATCGGATCGAGCAGTTCGGTCGCGGTCGGCAGACCAAGATCGAGCACTTCACGCAGAAAGGTGCGGGCGGTGCGGAGGCCGCCGGCGATGTCGTGTGACCCGTCGAGATGCGGGTCCATGATCAGGCCCTTCCAGCCGACGGTCGTGCGCGGCTTTTCAAAATAGACGCGCATGACGACGAGGATGCGGTCGGAAACCTCGGCGGCGAGGGCGGCGAGGCGGCGGGCATAGTCGCGACCGGCCTCCAGATCGTGAATGGAGCAGGGGCCGACGATGAGCAGGAAACGCTTGTCCTCGGTGAAAATCACGCGGTGCAAATCCTGACGCGTGCGGGTGACGAAGTCCGATTGCGGCGCCGACTTGGGCAGCTCGGCGAAAAGTGTCTGCGGGGACGGCAGTTCGCGGGTTTCGAGGACGTTGATATCGGACGTGCGTTGCATGAACCGGCCAAATTGGAGGAGCAACGCCTCCCGGGGCAAGTCCGGCGATGACGGCTCGCACGAGTCGTGCCGCCGGAGGGAATCAGCCTGAATCCCGCAGTTTCACCGCAGAGGCCACAGAGATCACAGAGTGAGATTCAGTCAAACGCACCTTGCCCTGCGTTCGTCTGCGGGGTGAGTGCCTGCGGCGTTGTTGCCTCTCCCTTTCCGCAGGTTTTGCGTCCTCCGCGTTAAATATCAATTGCGGAACATAGGATCTGGAGGCGAGGGGAGTGGGCGAACGGTTTGTCGCCTTGGCGTCGTCGCGGAATCCGGACAAAAAGTTGGCCGGTCGCCTACCCCTAAGCGACCGGCCATTTGCTTTCTTAGTTACCCCAAAACTCCCGCTAGGCGGGAGAAGTAGAAATCTGATGTTGCGAGAAGAAGAGATTCGGTGACGTTGGTCAACCAAAAGTTTTCAAAAACTTCCATGATTTAGCTTAAATGATTGAAAATAAGATAAATAAAAAACGCCTGGAATTTGCAAAAGGTGTTTCGTTACGTGGTCGTAACCCGCAGGCCGTCATAAAAGTGACGGGCGAAGACGCGTTGCAGTTCCTGCAGGGGCAGTTTTCGCAGGAGCTGCGCCCGGGGCGGGCGGAGGCGGCGAGCTATGGGTTGTGGTTGAATCGGAAGGGACGGATCGAGGGCGACAGCGTAGTGGTGCGGGAAAGCGCCGAGAGCTGCTGGATTCTGTCCTGGAGTCTGGCGGCGACCGATCTGATAGCGCGGTTGGAGGCGTTCATCATCGCCGACGACGTTCAGTTGGAGGATGAAACCGCGGCGTGGCGGGGCTGGGAATTGCTCGGCCCTGGGATCACGGCCTGGGCGGCCGAAGCGTCCGCGCGGGGTGAGCTGCGTTTTGCGGCGCCGGCTCCCGCGGCGGCGGATTGCGAGCGGATGTGGGTGGTGGCCGAGAACGAACCCCGCTGGCCGGTGGAGTGGGCGCAGGCGGATGATCGTGATGTGACGCGGCGGCGCATTGTGACCGGGTTGCCGGAAGTGCCGGGTGATGCCGGGGCGGAAGATTTGCCGCAGGAAGCCGGACTGGTCGCGGCCGGGGTGTCGTTTACCAAGGGCTGTTATCTCGGTCAGGAAGTCATGGCCCGTTTGCAGGCCACGGGGCGGGTGCGGCGTCGGTTGGTGCGCGTCCTTGGGCCGGGCGCGGCGCCGGAAGCGGCGGCGGCCGGGTTGTATGTCGGGACGAAGCAGGTGGGCGAACTGCGCTCGCGTATTGATTTGGATGATACGGCGTGGGCCGGACTGGCAATGCTGTCGCTGGCGAGCTGGTCGCCGGGCGTGAAGCTGGCGTTGGCTCCCGACGGCGAGGCGGTGATCGAGGTGATGGAGGAAGACGTCGGATGACCGAAACCGAACAGATTGCGGCGTTGTGCCGGCAGTGGGGCGCGGCGCCGGAGCAGGCGCAGACAATGGCGCGGCAACTTTTGAAACGGGCGGAGCAATTGGCGGAACAGCGCGGGTGTTCGCGCGTGGACGCGTTGCAATATCTCCTGAACCTCACTTTGCGGGGCGCGCGGGGAGAATCGCCGCCCGGTTTTGAAGGCGGGGCGCCGCCGGCGGCGCCAGGCGATTGACGGCGGCGCGGGCGATGTCTCAAGTCGGCGCATGCTGTCTGCCCGCCTCGTGTCTCTTTTCAGCGAAAACTACGGTCGTTCCCCGACGATTGTCACCCGTGCGCCGGGGCGGATCGAATTCATCGGCAACCACACTGATTACAACGGCGGCGCGGTGTTGGGCGCGGCGATCGATCGCAGTGTTTGGGTGGCGGTGGCGCCGCGGGAGGACGGCGTGCGACGCTTCCTGAGCGAAGGCCAGGGCGGGGTTATTATCGAGCAAACCGGCGATCCGGTGCGGGCGGAAGGTGCGACGAGTTGGATCAATTATCCGCAGGGTGTGCTGGCGGGCATGACGGCGCGGGGATTGAAGCTGCCGGGCGGGTTCGACTACGCGGTGCTTTCCGATCTGCCGACCGGCGCAGGGCTGAGCAGCAGTGCGGCGATCGAGCTGGCGTCGGCGCTGGCGTTTCTGGCGCTCACCGGCGAGGAGTTGTCGCGGGTGGAGTTGGTTAAACTCGGCCGGTGGGCGGAGAACGAATTTGTGGGCGTGCCCTGCGGCATTCTCGATCAGGGCGTGTCCGGCTTTGGCCGCGCGGATCATCTGGTGCACATCGATTGCCGCGGGCCGGAATTTGCCACCGTGCCGATGCCGGCGGGCACGCATTTCTGGGTATTCAACACCCATGTCGGGCACGCGTTGGTCGACGGGCTTTATGCGGCGCGTCATCGCGAATGCATGACGGCGGCGCAGGTCTTGGATGTGGCGTGGCTGACCGAGGCCGACAGTGCGCAGTTGGAAGCGGCGAAATCGCAGCTCGACGACACGGTTTACCGGCGGGCGCGGCATGTGATCGAGGAGCACGGTCGCGTGCAGGCAGCGCAGGCCGCCTTGGCGGCGGGCGACTCGGCTGCGGTCGGCGCCTTGCTCACGGCCTCGCATCGCAGTTCGCAGCATCTTTTTGGCAACAGCACCGAGCAATTGGATTGGCTGGTCGACACCCTCACGGCCGAACGCGGCGTGTTCGGCGCCCGCCTGACCGGCGGTGGTTTCGGCGGCGCGGTGATGGCGTGGACGGATGCGACTTTCGACGAAGCGGCAGCGCAACGGGTCGGCGCCGCCTACGGCGAACGCTGGGGGCAGCCCTCGGTGCCGTTGCATCTGCGCACCGGCGACGGCGCGCAGCGGATGGAATAGCCGCGCAAAGAACAAGGGTGAGCGATCTCACCGGAGAACGGACGTCCTCGTCCGTTCAGCCTGTGGCCTGCGGCTCAGCCCATATTCCGCAGCTTATATTTAACGCAAAGAGCGCAGAGACGCGCAAAGTGCGCAAAGAAAAGCGGTGGTGGAATTGCGACGACGCTTCGTTAGCTTCTGTGAAATCCGAAGATTCAGCGCGATTGGTATCAGGCGCACTGGAACGGACGAGGACGTCCGTTCTCCTTTGGCCGCGTTTTTACTGCGCGGTTCGTTTCACCATAGGCTGAGCAACTGCTCCACGTAGGGATCGAAGACGTGGTTGGCGCCGAGCAGGTAGATCGCGGCGGCGATCGCGAGCATCGGGCCAAACGGCACCTGAGCGCCGAATCCGAGATCGGTTTCCTCGCCTTCGGGCGTTTCGGCGCGCAGCGCAGCCGTCTGGCGTTTGCCGGTGACGGATTGCAGGCCGAGTGCGATCACGCACCACACTGTGCCGACGATGGCGCCGGCGAAGATGGCAAACACCGCGCCCTGCCACCCGAGGAAGGCGCCGATCAGGCCCATGAATTTCACGTCGCCGAAACCCATGGCCTCTTTTTTCAGCACGGCCTCAGCCAGCAGGCCGATCCAGAGGATGATGCCCGAGCCGATCAACGCGCCCAACATCGCGCCGAACCCGGCATGCAGGCTGGCGAGGAGCCAGATCGGTTCCAGCGAGCCGCCGACCAGCGGCGGAAAAAGGAACGCCAGCGCCACGCCCACCACCGTGCCGCCGATGCTGATGCCGTCGGGGATGATCATGTGGTCGAGATCGATGAAGGTCGCCGCGACCAACAGGCTCAACAGCACCATGCCACCGATGGCGGCGAACGGCGGATATTGCCACCAGCACGCCAGAAAAAGTCCGGCCGTGAGGGCTTCCACCGCGGCGTAGCGGAGGGAATAGTGGCGTCCGCAGCAACGGGCGCGACCGCGCAGCAGAAACCAGCTCAGCACCGGAATGTTGTCATACCACTTGATCGGCGCGCCGCAGGCGCAGCGTGAGCCGGGATGCACGACCGAAAGTCCGGCCGGCACACGATAGATGACGACGTTGAGAAAACTGCCGACCACGGCGCCCAGCACGGCGGCGACGGTGGCGAAGAACCACGGAAACGCCGCATTGAACTCGTCAAACGCGAAGCCCATCGGCGAGGCGGCAGGCGCGACGGGTCAGAAGCCCGGTTCGGCGGGAATCACGCCGACGATCTTGATCTCGATCGGACCGATCTCGGACGCGAGCCCGAGGTTGTCGCGATAGATGTCGGTGATCTCCTGGGTGAGGTAACCCTGAATGGCGTCCAACTTGGCCTCGGGGCGGACCTTGAGGCGGAGGCGGGTGGAGAATTGATCCTTGCGGATGCGGATGGAGGCGCGGGCGGAGGCGACGCCTTTGACCTGTTCGCAACAGGCCTCGACCATCCGGTGGAGGGCGCGGCGCGAGATGAGCAGGCGGCCTTTTTCGTTGGAAGCGAGCGGCAGCGCGCGAGGTTGGCGGAGCAGCAGGATGACCAGCAGCAGCGCGAGTCCACCGCCGATGGCGATGGTCAGATTGGGGGTGCTGAAAAGGTAGTCGGTCAGGGGGCTCACGGGCGAAAAGGCGGGGCTGCGAGGCTCAGTCGGTGGCGGTTTGTTCCGGCCAGAGATCGTCCTCGGCGGTGGGCTTTTCGCTCGGGAGGCGGACGCCTTCGATGATCACGTCGACCTTGGCAACGTCCTTGCCGGTCATGGCCATGAGTTGCTTGCGCACGTCGACCTGCACCTCGTAGGCGGTGCGGCCGATTTCGGCGCCGTAGGTTACGACGAGGCGCACCTCGATGGCGTATTCGCCGTTTTCGGATTCGTTGACCCGCACGCCGCGGTGATCGGCTTCCTTCTTGGTGAAGATTTCCCCGATGCCGTCGACGATGCCGCCGCCCACTCCGGCCACGCCCGCCACCTGCAGGGCGGCGAGCCGCACGATGCCGGCGATGACGTTGTGGTTGATCTTGATGTCTCCCAGATCGGGCTGGTCGTCGAAACGCGGAGACTGGGGATACTCGGTCGATTGCATGTGCGGACGTTGCTAGGGAAGTCCCCGCCGCGTGGCAAGGCTGGGCCGGGGCGGGAACGCACAAGCGTGGCCACCCCGGTGAAAACAATCCGGCGCGATTCGTGCGCCGGCGTGCGGACCGCTCAGGAGAACAGGTCGGCCGGCGTGCGGCTGAGGAAGTCTTCCATGTAGGCCGTGGTGGCCTTGCCTTCGGCAAAAACCGGGTCGGAGACGATGGCGCGATGCAGCGGGATGGTCGTCTTGATGCCACGGATGAGATACTCCGACAACGCCCGGTAGGTGCGTTCGAGAGCGATCTGACGGGTGGCGCCGGTGCAGATCAGCTTGCCGATCATGGAGTCATAATACGGCGGGATCTGGTAGCCGGAGTAAACGTGGCTGTCGACCCGCACGCCGTGGCCGCCGGGAGCGTAATAGAGCCCGATGGTGCCGGGGGACGGGGCAAAATTGCGCGCCGGGTCCTCGGCGTTGATGCGGCACTCGATGGCGTGGCGGTTGAAGGTGATGTCCTTCTGGTCGAATGAGAGGTGTTCGCCGTTGGCGACCTTGATCTGTTCCTTGATCAGGTCGATGCCGGTCACTTCTTCGGTCACGGGATGTTCCACCTGGATACGGGTGTTCATCTCGATGAAGTAGAAGTTGCCCTTGGCATCGACGAGGAACTCGATGGTGCCGGCGTTCTCGTAGTTGGCGGCCTCGGCGGCCTTGACCGCAGCCTTGCCCATGGCCTTGCGCAGGCCGGGGTTGGCGAGGAGGAAGGGCGACGGCGCCTCTTCGATCAACTTCTGGTGACGGCGCTGCACGGAGCAGTCGCGCTCGCCCAGGTGGACGACCTTGCCGTGGGAATCGGCCAGGATCTGGAACTCGATGTGGCGCGGCTTCTCGATGTATTTTTCGATGTAAACGTCGCCGTTGCCGAATGCCTTTTCCGCCTCGCCGCGGGCGACATGGAATTCCTTGGCGAAGGACATGTCGTTGTGGGCGATGCGCATGCCGCGACCGCCGCCGCCGGCGACGGCCTTGATGATGACCGGGTAGCCGATGCTGCGGGCGATTTTAACGGCTTCGGCTTCATCGGAAATCGGGCCGTCGGAGCCGGGCACGATGGGCACGCCGGCCTTCCGCACGGTGTCCTTGGCGATGGCCTTGTCGCCCATCATGCGGATCGATTCGGCGCGGGGACCGATGAACTTGATGTTACACGACTCGCACTGCTCGGCGAATTTGGCGTTTTCGGAGAGAAACCCGTAGCCCGGGTGGATGGCGTCGACATCGGCGATCTCGGCGGCCGCGATGATGCGGTCGGCCTTGAGATAGCTTTCGTTGCCGCGCGGGCCGCCGATGCAGATGGCCTCGTCGGCGAGCTGCACGTGCAGCGACTGGACATCGGCCTCGGAATAGACGGCGAGGGTCTTGATGCCGAGTTCGCGGCAGGCACGGACGATGCGCAGCGCAATTTCACCGCGATTGGCGATCAGGATCTTTTGAATCATGCGAAAAAGGGACGGGATTCGGGATGGCGGAGCAACCGGAGGTCCCGCCTTGGACGATACTAGCGACTGGAAGGTCGGAACGGGCCGATCAGCCCGCCTTCACCTTGAAGAGGCGTTGGCCGTATTCGACCGGTTCGCCATTTTCGACCAGGGCCTCGATCACGGTGCCCTTCACCTCGGCCTGGATCTCGTTCATGATCTTCATGGCTTCGATGATGCAGACGACGGAGTTTTCGGCGACCTTGGTGCCGACTTCCGCGAAAGGCTTGGAGTCCGGAGAAGGCGAACGGTAGAACGTGCCGACCATCGGGGACTTGATGTAGGTGACGCCCGCTTCCTCGGCCGCATCACCGGCGGGAGCCGGGGCGAGCGAGGCGGCGACCGGCGCGGGGGCCGGGGCCGGTTCGGCGGCCACCACGAACGGAGCGGTGGTGGCGGGAGCGGAGCTGGCGAAAGGCGCGACGCCGCCGCGGCGGATCTTCAGCTTGAAGCCCTCCTCTTCGACGGCGAACTCGCTGAGTTCGGCGCGCTTCATCAATTCGATGATCTGCTTGATTTGTTTTAGATCCAAAACGGTGCCTGGGTTGAATTTCGGACGGTGTCTGGCAGGGTTAGTGACCTGCCGGAGCCCGCCGTTCAAAAAGAATTAACGAGAAAGGTGCAATGCCGGTTTTTCAGTCGGTTTTGGCCAAATATTGGCAAAAAACGCGTTTTGTCGGAGGATTTTTAACAATTTTGGCGGATTTCGCCCGTTGGCCGGTTTTTCGCGAAAAACGACGTCGGGAACTTTTGGCGAGAGTTTTGCGAAAGATTCCAGCGCGCGATCCCGTTTCAAACCCATGTCTCCAGTGCGGTCATGGTTTTGTCTTTGCAGTTTAATCGGGTTGATCGGCGCGCTGGTGATGGCGGAGCCGGAACTGGCGCAGCGGATTGAGGCGCTGCGGGCTGAAATCGCCCGGCACGACGAACTCTATTTTCAGCAGGCGGCGCCGGAGATTTCCGATTACGAATATGATCTGTTGAAACGCGAGTTGCGCCGGCTGGAGGCGGAAGCGGGCGCCGCACGGCCGGGCGAAACCGGGATTGGCGATGATCGGGCTGCCGGGACTTCCAGCGCGGCGCCGGCGGGGATCGTCCACGGTCAGCCCATGCTGAGTCTGGACAAGGCCTACTCGGAGGCGGAGGTCGCGGAGTTTTGGGCGCGAGTAGACGCGGCGGCGGAGCCGGCTGAGCGACCGGTGGAGTTTGTGATCGAGCCCAAGTTCGACGGCGTGGCGGTCAGCGTGGTGCTGGGGCCGGGCGGCAAACTGGTGCGCGCCGCGACCCGGGGCGACGGCACGACGGGCCGGGATGTGACGCCGCATGTGGCGCGATTGCGGGATTGGGCTGGAGACGAGGCCGGCGCGACGCAGGCTGCGGATTGGCCGGCCGAAATCGAATTGCGGGGCGAAGTGGTATTGAGTCGGGCGGAGTTTGGGCGGCTCAATCGCGAACGTGAAGCGGCGGGCGAGGCGCCGTGGCGGCATCCGCGCAGTGTGGCCGCCGGGGCTCTGTTGCGCGAAGATCCGACCGGCGTGGAGGCGCTCGGCTTGTCACTCGTGTTTCATGGTTGGGGCGCGGCGACGGCGTCGGCCGCCACCACGGCGCCGGCTTCGGTGACGGCATTTCAAGACTGGCTGGTGGCGGTGGGATTGCCAGGCGTGACGTCAGGCCGGCGGGTTACTGCGGGCGATGCGGCGACGTTGAACGCAGCGATCGAAACGATGGCGCAGGAGGCGACGGACGGGGCGTTTCCCACCGATGGCTTGGTGATCAAAGTCAACGACCTCGCGCTCCAGCGGCGACTGGGCGAGGGGCCGACGGCGCCGCGCTGGGCTTTGGCGCGGAAGTTTGCGCCGCCGCGGGCGCAGACGGTGTTGCGTCGGATCGTGTGGCAAGTCGGCCGCACCGGTGGGCTAACGCCCGTGGCGGAATTCGATCCGGTGGTGGTGGCCGGGGCAATGATCTCGCGGGCCTCGCTGCATCATGCGAGCGAAATTGTGCGGCGCGACCTGCGGATCGGCGACACGGTCTGGATCGAAAAGGCGGGGGAAATCATCCCGCAGGTGGCGGGCGTGGATCTGGCGCTACGGCCGGCGGAGGCGCCGCGTTATGAGTTGCCGGAAAGTTGTCCGATTTGTGCCACGGCGTTGGTTTCGATCGAGGCGGGCAAGGCGTTGGCCTGTCCTCAATTCGCCTGTGCCGGTCAGGTGCAGCAACGCCTGCTCACCTTTGCCGAGTCACGGGCCTAGGGCATCCGCGGACTGGGTTCCGGCCTGGCGGAATCATTGGTTGCGACCGGACTGGTGCGGTCGCCGGCTGATTTATACGGATTGACCGAAGCGATGCTCGTCGCGTTGCCCGGAATCGGACCGAAACGCGCGGCGCGTTTGCTGACCGTGATCGAGGCGAGCCGGGCGGTGGAGTTGGAGCGGTGGCTGATCGGCATCGGTTTGCCGGGAGTCGGTCCGGCTGGCGCGCGGCGGCTGGCGGAGTCGTTGACGGGGTTGGACGACTTGCTGGACCCGGCGCGGGCGGAAGTGGTGTTGGCCGCGCTCGGTCCGGCCACGGCCGCCGAAGTGCGCGCGGCATTGGCAGACCCGGTTTGGCAAGAGCTGCTGCGCCGACTCGAAGCCGAGCGACGTCCAGTCACGCGATGACGAAGACGTGCTTGCGACTCCGAATGCATGAGATAGCCTGCGCAGATGATTTTTGCCGAAATCAGGTCGCAAATCGACCAACTCCCGCATGATGAGCGGGTCAAGGCATGGCTTACCTCAAGCATTTGCTGCGCGCCGAGAATCCTGACTATCGGCGTGAACTGGCCCAGCGCCATGTTGACATTGAAGCAGGGAACGGCGTGAGCCTGACCGAGGCTATTTTGCGGGAGAATGGTTAGTTCTGCCAATAGCCCAAGAAAAACAGATTATTACACCAAGGCCGCTAAGATCGCAAAGATCTGTGATGTGGTGATTTAGCGATCTTTGCGTTCTTTGTGTGAAGTTCAAAACCAAAGGGCGATTGGTTGGTTACCTACTGGAGCAACCACGCGATGGCACAAATCCACGTGGTGGATTTGGAGCCAGTTGAGGACTGAGGACTGGCTCGGGCGTGCTCGTGATCCCGTCAAAATGGAGTCGGACTTTGACAGACGATCGGTTTTCTTCACGTGGTGGACAGCATGGAATGCTCCTCCGCTCCGGTATTTGATACCATTGAAGCCGCCCTCGCCGATATCGTGGCGGGCAAGTTGGTGATCGTGACGGATGACGAGGATCGCGAAAACGAGGGCGATCTGATCATGGCCGCGACCAAGGCCACCCCCGAAACGGTCAATATGATGATTCGTTACGGCAGCGGCATTGTCTGCGTGCCGATGCTCGAACCGCAGCTCACCCGACTCGGCCTCGGACCGATGGTGGCGCGCAATCGCGAGGTCCACCGCACCGATTTCACCGTGAGCGTTGATGCCCGCGAAAACATCAGCACCGGTATCAGCGCGTCTGACCGGGCGCGGACCATTCGCCTGCTGGCCGACGAGGCGTCGACCGCCGACGACTTTGTGCAGCCGGGCCACCTGTTTCCCCTGCGCGCCCGCCCGGGCGGCGTGTTGGAGCGCGCGGGACACACCGAGGCGGCGATCGATCTGGCGGTGTTGGCGGGATTGCCGCCCAGCGGGGTGCTGTGCGAATTGGTCAACGACGACGGCACCGTGCAACGGTTGCCCGACCTGATTAAGTTCAAAGAGAAGTTCGGCCTGCGCATGATCTCGATCGCGCAGTTGATCGAGCACCGGTTGCGTTTTGATCGTCTGGTCGATGAGGTCAGCCGCGGGCCGTTTGAGTCGGAATTCGGCACGTTCACCGCGCACGTGTTCCGCAATCGCCTCGACAATCGTCACCACCTGGCGCTCGTCCACGGCGACATCGGCGCCGGACCGGCGCTCGTGCGGGTGCACAGCCACAACCTGTTGGCCGATGTGTTCAAAGACGTGCGCTGCGCCGATCACGGCACGATTGAGCGCGCCCTGGCTGCGATCAAGGCGCACGGTTCCGGCGTGTTGCTGTGCATGGAACCGGTGGATCGCGCGGCCGCGATGGTGCGCCGCTGCACGGGCGAAAAAGGTCCGGGCGAGGCAACCCCGATGGACCTTCGCGACTACGGCGTGGGCGCGCAAATCCTTCAGGTTCTCGGCCTGCAACTCATTCGCCTGCTGACCAATAATCAGCGTAAGATCGTTGGGCTCGACGGCTACGGTATCGAGATTGAGGATACGGTGGCGTTTTGAGCGCCGCAGCGGTCGCGAGGCCGGCGAATCACTCGGCGAGGAGGTTTTGGCCAAGTGATGACAGCGCGGGCTGAAGCACCGCGCTACGCCACTCCTGTGCCTTGGGAAGGACGAGTTTCACGCCGTCCGCCGTCCACGTCGCTCCTCCTGTTTGTCACACATTACGTGACAAATGGACGAAACTGGCCGTGCCGTTTGTCATGGGGGCACTCCGTGGCGCGGGGCTTCAGCCCGCGCTTCCGCGCTGTTTCCTCATTACGCCCCTCGTTCGCGTAACCGTTCTCGTTTTCGACCACCATCCTGTCGGTCCCTGCTCTCCCGAGCAGGGCTACCTGGGCGCGGTGCGGTAATGGGCGGGAGATCGGTGTCTCGGCTTGGCCGGCTCTGGCATGCCCTCGGCCCGCGCCTGCGATCATTTATTCTTCGGCCGTGCGCACCATGACTTCGCGGGCGTCGAGGACCAGCCGCATCATGTCGCTGGTCGGCGTGACGGCGGTGTCCTGTTCGCGCAGGCAAAAGGCGACGACGGCGTCCTGGCCGGCGGCGGCGCAGGCCAGCCACCAGCGTTCGCGGACGGAAAGATCATCGAGCTGATCGGCGCCGGTGAGCACGGCTGCCAGCACGGTCTCGTCGCCGGTGACGAGGTAGCTGCCCCATTTGAGATGGAGGGCGCGGGAGGAATCGACGGTGCGTTCATCGAAGGCACGTTGGTGAGCGAGTGCCTGCTGCAACTGCTCGCGCATGGCGGGGCCGACGATTTCGTCGGCGTAGCGACGGAGATAGGCCTCGCCTTTGGGGTGGCCGGCGATCCAGAGCGCGCTGGCGATCAGACGCTGTTCCTGGTCGGGCAGCATGCGGCAATACTGCAGCCAGTCGTCGACATAGTCGGCATGCTGACGAAAGAGGGTGGCGAAGAAGCCCAGGCCCACGGGAATGTTGCCCGGCACGTTGAAATACTGAGTGCGGCTGAGATCGAAGACCGCCGGGACGAAACGTTCCGGGGCGGGATGACGGTGGTAGTTTTCGAGCCAATCGCGGCCGGAGAACGGGGAGATATCGCGGGCGGCGGCGAGGGCGGGAAGAGCCAGGGCAAGCCCCAGCGCCGCCCCGCGCCGGATCGCGGCGGAGAGGAGGGAAATCATGGCGAAAAAGAAAACGTGACTAGCTCACGCCGGCACCGACCCGGAGGCCCGCTCCGACGCGTTAAGGGGGAGTCGCAGTCTGCGGTGCGGGGCGAAATGCGTCGAGTTCAGCTCGGCTGAAAAGATTTCATCGTCGGTTAGTCTCAAGTTTGACCGTCCGGCGGACTCGAAACGCGGTCAGGTTCTTGACCTCGGGCGGGCCGCGTGAGTTTGCTCGGGTCTTTCCCTCAGTTCGCCAACCCCGATGCTTCTCAGAATCCCAACCCGGTTTGCTTTCGGCTCCGCTTGGCGCGAGCGACAGAAACACCGCGGAATCGGGCGGTGGGGACTGGCATTACTCGTGGGAGTGGTTTTCTCCGGGTGTGCGACGCCTCCGCGCAGCGGTCCGCCGATCGAGCCGGTTTACCCGACCGCGGAAGCGCGGGCGGAGGCGCAGACGGCGGTGCTAGAGCAGGTTTGGGAACTCGTGCAGGACCGGTTTTATGCGCAGGATTACAACGGGGCGGATTGGGCCACGGCGCTCGACCGTTATCGATCCGATGCGGCGGCCGCGGTCGATGCGGCGGCGTTGCACGATGTGATCAACACCATGCTGGCGGAGTTGGGTGATGCGCACACCTACTCGATGTCGCCGCAGGAAAGCTGGGAGCTGTATGTGGCGGAGCGCGCCTACGTCGGCATCAATCTGGAGCGGATCGACGAGCACTGGGTGGTGGCCGAGTTGCGACCGGGCGGGGCGGCGGAGGAAGCGGGCGTGCAACCGGGCTGGGTGGCGATTGCGCGCGACGGGCAACCACTGCCGGAGGACGGCATCACGTTTCACAACGAAGCCGGCGTCGGCTACACGTGGACCTTTGTCGACGCCGAGAATCAATTGCATGAGATCGTGCTGGCGGCGCGGACGCTGGCGGACCGGATGCCGCCGGTGGAGCGCCATTCGAACGAAGGCTGGGTTTACCTGCGATTCGACGAGTTCGAGGCGGATTACCACGAGTGGTTGCGCGAGCGGATCGAGGTGCATCGCGATGCGCCCGGCATCGTGCTCGATCTGCGCCAGAATATCGGCGGTGCGGTCTGGTCGCTGGAGGAAGTGATCAATGATGTCTTCCCCGCGCGGGTGGCCTACGGGACGTTTGTATCGCGGCGCGGTCGCCGGGCGGCGGAAAAATCGGCCCTCTGGGGCGGGGCGCATTATGCGGGGGCGCTGGTGGTGCTGATCGGTCCGGGCTCGGCCAGCTCGGCGGAGATTTTTGCCCACACCCTGAAGCATTACGAACGGGCTACGCTGGTGGGCCGGCCGACGGCGGGCGTGGTGGTGGCCAGTCAAACTTACCGACTGCGCGATGGCGGCGAATTGCAGCTCGGCACCTATGATTTTCAAGGACTCGATGGCGACCGTCTCGAAGGCCGAGGCGTCGCACCGGATGTGGTGGTGGAACGCACACTCGACGATCTGCGGGCGGGCCGCGACCCCGATCTGGCGGTGGCGGTGGAGTGTCTGCGCGCGGCGGTCGCACAGGAAAACGTGCCGTCGTTGAGCCGGCAGTGACGGCGCGGGATGGTTCGCGTCAGCGACCGGCGGGGGGCGTATCGCGATCGTCGAGCAATTCGCGCACGATCTGGATCAGTCGTGGACCCGGAAACGGTTTGTAAAGCATGGCGTCGGGTTTGGCCTGCTCGTCGCCGAGCCAGGCGTTGGCGGCGTCGGGGTGGCCGCTGATCGCGAGAATGGGGAGGTCGGGCTGGAGACGTTTCAGGACGTTGACGAGAATATCGCCGGCCATGTGCGGCATGTGCACGTCGGTGATGACGAGCGAGAACCGTTCGGTGTGCAGATTGAGCGTGGCGAGGGCTTCGACGCCGTCGGAGGCGAGCACGATCTCGTAGCCGCGATGGCCGAGGGTCTCGCGGATGACATCGCGCACCGACGGTTCGTCGTCGACCACCAGGATGTGTTCGCCGCGGCCCAGCGGGATGTCGGCCACGCCGTCGATCGGGGCCTCGACTTCCACTTCGTCGTCGAGGCCGGGCAGGTAAACTTTGAAACAGGTGCCGCGACCGGGTTCGCTCTCGACCTCGACGTAACCGCCGTGGGCGATGGCGAGACTGCGCACGGTGGACAGGCCGAGGCCGGTGCCGCGGCCCTGTTCCTTGGTCGTGTAAAAGGGGGTCCAGATGCGTTCGAGCTGCTCGGCGGGGATGCCGCATCCGGTATCCGAAATGGAAATACAGATCCAGTCGCGGCGGCTTGGGGCGACGGTGAAGTGCGGCGGTGGCGTGGTCACGCGGGTGTTGGTCGCGTTGACCGTAAGGACGCCGCCGCGGGGCATGGCGTCGCGGGCGTTGACGCAGAGGTTGAGCAGCAGTTGGTGCAACTGCGTGGGGTTGGCGTGAATGAGATGGAGACCGTGCGCGATGTCGTCGTGCAGCCGGATGTTGCGCGGAAAGGTTTCCTCGATGACGAGAATCAATTCGCGCAACACGTGACGCGGATCGATCGGGCCGCGATCGGCGTCGTTGCCGTGGGCGAAGCTCAGGATCTGGCGGACGATGCGGGCGCCGCGTTCGGCCGAGGTTTGGAGGATCTCGACCATGCGCTGTTGGCGTTCATCCTGCGCAAGCGGACGTAGGAGCGAGCCGGCGATGAGGATGGGGGCGAGAATGTTGTTGAGATCGTGGGCGATGCCGGCCGAGAGCAGGCCGAGGTTTTCCAGCCGCTGGGCGTCGAGCAGTTGCGACTCGCGCTGGCGGCGGACGGCGATATCGATCATGCAGCCAACGACGCGAGGTGCGGCGGCGACGTCGTTGGAATCGCTGGCGGGCAGACGCCGTTCGTGGATCTCGACCCAGCGCGACTCATCGCGGTCGGTGAGGATTTCGATGTCGGTGTAGGCTTCGTTGTCCTCCTGACGCAACGCGGTCAGTTGGGCGTTCCAGCGTTCGAAATTGAAACTTCCGGGGGCGAGCAGGTCGCGCAGGGAGCGTCCAATCAGCGTTTCGGGCGCGCTATGCAGCAGCGGACGCGCCTGGGGCGAGAGCCAGAGCAGCGTGCCGTCCAAGGCGCGCAGATAATGCAATACGGGACCGTGCCGGAGCACGTCCAGAAGGGGTGGGTCGTTGAGCGGTGGCACAGGCTAGCGGACAGGAGCGCTCGAAAAAGGAAGCCTCCGCAGGACGGAGGCAAACCAGAATCGTTTTTGTAAGTATCTTAAAATAAACGCGATGCAATCATGCTATCGCGGGATTGGGGGTAAGTGCCCAGGTTGAAAATTCATCACGAAGGGGGAGTAGGGGCAGAGTGGAAAACGAGAAGAAGCTAAGGGGCGGCAGATGATGCCGCGCTTTGCCGGTGGCAGGGCTTGCGCCGCTCCGGCCGACGAGTTCAGCTAGCCGTTTTAACCGACGATACGCCGCGCTCAAGCCCAGCATGCCCAGAAGCAAGAAACCCCAGGACGAACAACCGGAATTCAGTCTCGATGCGGCCGCCACGGCCCCCGACACGACCTCGTCGGAGGTGGAGGAAACCGCCGCCGTGGACACCGCGGGAAGCGGCTCGTCCGGTGGCGGTGGCGATGGTGAACGCCCGACGGAAGCGCCGCTGGCCGGGGCCTACCGCAACTGGTTTCTCGACTACGCCAGCTACGTCATCCTCGA